>NZ_CP068983.1:2100000-2352500 GCF_016801025.1 Paradevosia shaoguanensis
TGGTGCACCATGCCGATGCCATGAGTGCCGGCGAAGCCGGGCGCGCCGGCTTCCACCGGCGCGCCGTCGAGCAGGATGCGACCGGCACTTGGCGCCTCCAGCCCGAAGAGGATCTTCATCAGCGTCGACTTGCCGGCGCCGTTCTCCCCGCAGATGGCGTGAATCGTCCCCTTGGGGATATCGAAGCTCACCGTGCTCAGGGCAACGGTGCCGTTGGGATAGGTCTTCGAAATCCCGTCGAAGGCAATGACGGTAGATGTGTCTGCCATGTCGGGGCCGATCACGCTCATCTTTGGAGGGAGCTTACGGGCGAACGCTGTCGCGCAGGGCGTTGAGCGCTTCGGTGGTCATGCCGAACGCGGTCGGAGCCTGGATTTCGCCAGCTGCGATCTTTTCCTTGGCGGCGTTGATCGCGGCGACGGTTTCGGGCGAGGCGAGCTTGGCGAAATTGCCGGTCTCGACGATGCCGACTGCGCCTTCCTTGAGGCCGAGGGCTTCGACCGAACCCCAGGGCAGGGTGCCGTCCTTGATGCGGTCATAGGCCGACAGCAGGCTCACATCGACGTTCTTGAGCACCGAACTCACGACCTGGGAGGCAATGCCCGGATCGCTTTCGGCAAAGATGGCTTCCTGGTCGGAGTCGACGCCGAGCGCGTACTTGCCGGTTTCCTTGGCAGCCGAAAGCTGGCCGAGGCCGGCCTGGGAGGCGGCGTTGAAGCCGAGCACGACGCCGGCGCGATACTGGGCGAGCGAGAGTTCCTTGCCCTTGGCAGCGTCAGTGAACGAGCCGGCATAGGAGACCGCGACCTTGATGTCGGGCGTCACAGACTGGGCGCCGGCAATGTAGCCGACGAGGAAGTCGTTGATGACCGGAATATCCATGCCACCCAGGAACCCGAGCGCGCCGCCAGCGCCGAGCTTGCCGGACTTGACGAGTTCGGCGGCGAGCAGGCCGCCGAGATAGGAGCCTTCGTTCTGCTTGTAGTTGATGGCGTAGACGTTCTCGAACCCGCCTTCCTCGAAGGGCAGGGAGGCATCGAACAGGATGTACTTCTTGTCCGGGTACTGTTTGGCCACTTCGCCCAGCGTCTCGGACAGCGAATAGGTGCCGCCGATGATGATGTTGTAGTCCTGCTCGGAAACGTCGAGCAGCGCCGGTTCCCACTTGGTGGCGTCGTCGCCGACTTCGAGCACGCGCGTCTCGACTTCGTCGCCGTACTTGGCCTTGATCAGCTCCATGCCATGGTTGGCGGAATCGAAGAAGGACTTGTCGCCCAGGGCGCCGTTGACGATCAGCACGATCTTGTCCTTGGCGCGAGCGGCAAAGCTCATCGAACCGGTGAGGGCCGTGGCCGCCACGAGGCTGAGCGAAAGACGCAGCATGGTCTTTCGGGTGAGAAGAGGCATAGCGATCTCCCTTTTTGGCTAGCGCCTTATGATCTGGCACGACCGGATGCAGGGGAATGGGGAGCGCTTGACGTCCAACGAAGCTCCTCCAAACCTCGTTTAATCGTGTAAACTCACAGAAACTGGGAAGACGGTCCCTTGTCAAGATCAATCGTTTAATCGATTAAAGAAGGCGGGGACAGCGAAAGACACCGGCAATGGCGCGCAAAGGCACAGCGACGGACGAGACTTCGCGCGGCCCGACCATGCGTGACGTGGCCCGGGCCGCTGGCGTGTCGTCGGCCACGGTTTCCTATGTCCTCAATAATCTCAACAAGGTAACGCCCGAAGTCGACGCGCATGTCCGCAAGGTGGCGCGCGAGATGGGCTACTCGCGCAACAGCGCTGCGCGCGCGCTCAAGACCGGCCGGCACAACGTCATCGGCTGCATCGTGCCGACGCTGGCCTCCCCGGTTTTTCCCGAAATCGTGCAGGCCGTGCAGCGCCGCGCGGAAGAGCTGGGCTACGCCACCTTCGTCATCGACTCGGGCGAGGGTCCCAGGCGCGAGGCGCAGGCGATCCAGTCGCTGGCCAAGCACGGCGTGGATGGCGCGGTCGCCCTCCTCGCCTCGCGCCCGCCGCTCGCCGACCTGCCGCAATTCCCCATCGTCGCCATCGACCAGCCGGTGCCGGGCCTCGACAGCGTCCGCGCCGACCACCGCACCGGCGGGCGCCTCATGGCCGAGCACGTCATCGCCCTCGGCCACAAGCGGGTAGGGCTCGTCTCGGGCGGGCAGGATCTGCTCTCCAGCCGCGAACGCCACGAGGGCTTCATGGATGCCGCGCGCGGCAAACTCGACATCTGCTGGGATGTCGAGGTCTCGCTCATCCCCACCCTGCCGCAGACCGCCATAGACGCCATCCGCCGCCGCGACGTCACCATGATCGCCTGCGTCAACGACGTCGTCGCCATCGGTGTCCTCAGCGTCCTGCGCGACAGCGGCATTGCCGTGCCGGCGGAAGTCTCGGTCTTCGGGTTCGATGACATGGTCTGGTCCGATTGGCCGCTGATCGATCTCACAACCATTCGCCAGCCGCTGGCCGAACTCGGTCGCGACGCCGTCGAACTCCTGGTCGATCGCCTCAACGATCCTACCCGTCCGCAGACCGATATCGTGCTGCCCGTCAGCCTCACCGAACGCGGATCAACCCGCGCGCTTTAGGCTCGACTTCAGTCCCTCACCACCAGCGTCCGGTTCCGGCACGTATCCAGGTTGAGCCGCAGCTCGGATGCGTCCTTGAGCATCACTACGGCCAGCATCGGGCCGCACTCGCTGCTCAGCCGGACACGCGCTTTCGTCCCGGGGGCCACGTCGTCGGAAATGCCGCCCAGATTGTCTTCGATGAACTCCCCGTCTTCATCGAGCGGAAACAGGTTGAGGCTCGAAACCGGCTGGCTGGCCTCATTGACCAGCTGCAAGGTAAGCCCTTGCGCTAAAGCGGGTGAAGCGAGCAAAAGCAGGAAGACCAGAAAAGCTGCGCGCATGAAAAGGCATCCGGAGACGTGATGCCCCGCATCCTACCTGCGGCCGGCCGAGGTTCCCATAGCCCGTCACCGCTCTATTGCGAGAGCCAGCGATGCACGGCTTCGGCTGTATCTGTCGGGCTGGAATTGAATGCGAGCCGCGCTTGCGGCGCGAGCTGATGGACGAGGTTGATGATCTTCTCGAAAAGCAGCAGCAATTCCGGCGGCTCGCGCAGCCCCGCCCCGATCACCACGCAATCGAATGACCGCGACTGCAACGCCGCCTCGACAACCGTCTCGGCCGTCTCGCCCCGATCGACAAGGCAGCTTTCCACATCGTAACCGAACTCGCGCACACGGTTGATCTGCGTCTCGAGGTAGGTGCGCACCATGTCGGGCGTGAAGCCGGGCAGGGCGCTCAGATCAGCAAAGGCGGGATCAAGCCCGATGGCCAGAACCGCCCTGGGTTCACCAGCATCCACCATTGCACCCTCCTTGATCGCGTGCCTCGAGAAACAACCTCTCGGTTCCCGGACGGTTGCGCTTAGTGGACGTTACGCCAGGCTGGTCGCTCAGGGGTGCAGGTCGAAACAGCGATGTGGTGGAAGGCAATCGGAACTGGTGGAGCTGAGGGGAATCGAACCCCTGACCTCATCATTGCGAACGATGCGCTCTCCCAACTGAGCTACAGCCCCGCTCCGATTTGCGCGATGCTTTTAGCGAAAAGCTGGGGCGAGGCCTAGTCCCTTTTGCAGGAAATTTGTCAGGCGAGCTTTTCGGCGAGGAGGCTGCGGGCCGAGGCGATGACGGCGTCCGTGGCCGGGATCAGGGGGTGGCCGAGTATGGCTCGGGCGGCGGTGGAATCGAGGGTCTTGTAGATGCCCAGCTCGCCCAGATTGCCGCGCACGTCGCTGTCGAAGAGGGCATAGAGGCGGACGAGCCAGTCCGGCATTTCGAAGCGTGGCACCTTGCGGGCCTGCTCGGGCAGGGCCTTGGCCAGGGCGCGGGAGGCTTCGATCAGCGAGACGGTGGCTTCGCTGATCGGCAGGCGCTGGCCGGCGGCCCGTGGGTCGGTCATGGTCGCCACATGGAGCGCGGCGACGTCGCGTACGTCGACGATGCCGAAGGCGATGCGCGGGGCGGCAGGGACCGAGCCATCGAGCAGGCGCCCGACAAGGGCGGCCGAGGTGCCCGGGTCGTCGTCCAGCAGCGGGCCGAGAAGCACGCTGGGATTGATCGTGGTGAGGAGATCGTGCCTGCCGGCGCCGTCCACCATTTCCCAGGCGCGGCGCTCGGCCAGGGTCTTGGATTCGGTATAGGCGTTGACGCCCGGGCCCGAGAGGTTGGTCCAGTCGGCGGCCGAGAAGTCGCGGCGGGCGGGGTCGTGCCCATAGGCAATGGCGGCCATCGAGGAGGTCAGCACGATGCGCTCGACATCCCCGGCGAGCGCGGCGCCGATGGCGCGTTCCGTGCCTTCGACGGCCGGACGGATGAGGTCCATCCTGTCGGCCGGCATGGTGGTGAAGAAAGGCGAGGCGGTGTGCTGGAGGTAGCGCGCATCGGCGAGCGCTTCGCGCCAGCCGGCATCGGCCAGGAGGTCGAGTGCGACGAATTCGAGTCGGTCGATATCGGCGCCATGCCGCGCCATGGTGGCGCGAACCTTCTCCGCCTTGCCGAGATCGCGCACGCTCCCGCGCACCCGAAATCCCTGGCGCAGCAATTGGAGGGCGACGTGGCCGCCCAGAAAGCCCGAAATGCCTGTCAGCAAAACCAGATCGCTCATCGCCGTCTCCCGATCGCCGCCAGTCTACGTGCATCGCCGCTATTGAGCGAGCGCCGCCAACACGGTTTTGCGATACCCCTTGCAACTAACTGACCAGTCAGTTAGTTATTGCGCAAGGAGATAGCGCCATGGAAAACGAGAAAGCGCCGCGCGGGCCAAAATTCCGCCGTCGCGCCGATGCGCGGCCCGATGAAGTGCTCGATGCCGCATTGGAGCTTTTCATCGCCAATGGTTTCGCGGCCACGCGCGTCGAGGACGTCGCGCGGCGGGCAGGGCTTTCCAAGGGCGCGGTCTATCTCTACTTCCCCTCCAAGGAGGCGCTGCTCGAAGGGCTGGTGCGGCGGGCAGTGACGCCCATTGCCACCCAGGCGCTGGAGCAGCTCGGTCATTTCGAGGGTGATCCGCGCATCGCCATTTCGGCGACGCTGCGAATGGTGGCCACCAAGCTCGTCGACCCCAAGCTCATCGCCATTCCGCGCCTCATCATGCGCGAGGTGGTGCAGTTTCCCGAGCTGGCGATCATGTATCGCAACGAGGTGCTCAATCACGTGCTGCCGGTCGCCGAGCGGCTCATCGCGCGCGGCATTGCGCAGGGCTACCTACGCCCGGTCGATCCTGAGCTCACGGTGCGCTCCATCGTCGGGCCGATCGCGCTGCATCTCATCCTCGCCGAGGTCTTTCAGCTCGTGCCCGAGGATGGCCTCGCCATGGATCGCCTGCTGGAAAACCACCTTTCCATTCTCTTCGATGGCATGAGCCTGCCGGGAGGCAGCAAATGAGCGATCTGTGGGCCTGGCTCTTCGGCCTCCTTGCCTTCATCCCCGGCCTCGGGCCGCCGCCCGAGCCGGTCTATACCGGCTATCTCGAAGCGGACTACGTCTATGCCGCTCCGGTCAGCGCCGGACGCATAGCCGCGCTGCCCGTCAAGGAAGGGCAGGTGGTACGGGCCGGCGACGTGCTGGCCGTGCTGGCCACCGACCAGCAGGAGGCGGCCTTGCGCGGAGCCGAGGCGCGGGTCGAGGCGGCCGATGCCACCTGGCGCAATCTCGTCACCGGCAGCCGCGCGCAGGAGATCGACGTCACCCGCGCCGCGCTCACGAAGGCCAAGGCCGACCTCGCCCTGGCGCAATCCAATTTCGACCGCAGCCAGAACCTTTTCGAGCGCGGCGTCATCGCCCAGGCCAAGGTGGATCAGGATCGCTCCAGCCTTGCCAGCGCGCAGGCGCAGGTCGACCAGATCGAGGCGCAGTTGCAGGTGGCCGAACTCCCCGCGCGCGACGCGCAGCAGGTCGCGGCCGAGGCCGATCTCAATGCCGCCCAGGCCGATGCCGACAAGGCCCGCGCCGATCTTGCCGACCGCACCATCACGGCGCCCATCGACGGGCGGATCGAGCGGCTCTATTTCTCGCTGGGCGAGATGCTGCCCCTCGGCACGCCGCTCCTCTCCATCCTTCCGGAAGGCCGCCTCAAGGCGAAATTCTATATCGGGGAAGCCGATCGCGCCGCCTTCGCACTGGGGGACGAGGTCGAAATCTCGTGCGACGGCTGCGCGACGGGGCTCAGGGGCACGCTCACCTTTCTCGCTTCCGATCCCCAGACCACGCCGCCGATCATCTATTCGCGCGACGAGCGCTCGCGGCTGGTTTTCCTTGCCGAGGCGGAGCTGGCCGAGCCGGGCAAGCTGCTGCCCGGCCAGCCGGTCACCGTCAGGCGGCTTCCATGACCAGCCCCGCCAATGGCGAGCCGGTCATCGCCGTGCGCGGACTCACCAAGGTCTTCGGCGAGCGCCGGGTGGTCGACGATTTCGACATCACCGTGCCGCGCGGCGCCATCTATGGCTTTCTCGGCCCCAACGGTTCGGGCAAGACCACGACCATCCGCATGCTTTGCGGCCTCCTTACCCCCGATGGCGGGGAGGGCGAGTGCCTGGGCTTCGATATCCGCAAGGAGGCCGAGCGCATCAAGGAGCAGGTCGGCTACATGACGCAGAAATTCTCGCTCTATGAGGATCTGTCGATCCGCGAGAATCTCGATTTCATCGCCCGCATGTACCGCATTGCCGACCGCCGCGTGCGGGTCGAGCGTGCATTGGAGGACCTCGGCCTCGCCGATCGCGCCAGCCAGCTTGCCGGCACGCTGTCGGGTGGCTGGAAGCAGCGCCTGGCGCTCGCCGCCTGCCTCATCCACGATCCCAAGCTGCTGCTGCTCGACGAGCCCACGGCCGGTGTCGATCCCAAGGCGCGGCGCGATTTCTGGGACGAGATCAGGCGGCTTTCGGCGCAGGGCGTCACCGTTCTGGTCTCGACCCATTACATGGACGAAGCCGTCCAGTGCGATTTCATCGCCTATATCGCCTACGGCAAGAAGCTCATCGACGGGCCATCGGCGGAAATCCCAGAGCAGGTCGGGCTCGAAACCTGGCGCGTCGAGGGGCCCGATCTTGCCACCCTCGAGGACCGCCTGCGGACGGAGCCGGGCATTGAGCAGGTCGCCCGCTTCGGTTCGGTCCTCCACGTCTCGGGCACTGACAAAGCCGCGCTCGAAGCCACCGTCGAGCGGCTGGCTGCCGAGGGCACCCATCGCTGGAGCCGGCAGGTGGCCGGGCTCGAAGAGGCCTTCATCTATCTCATGGCCGGCGCGCGCGACAATTTCGCCCGCGACAAGCCGCAGGGAGCGGGTTGATGGGCGGCGCCTTCTCCTTCGCCCGGTTCGGGGCCGTGCTCATCAAGGAATTCATCCAGATGCGGCGCGACCGCATCACCTTCGCCATGATGATCGGCCTGCCCATCATCCAGCTCTTCCTGTTCGGCTTCGCCATCAACGCCGATCCGCGTCACCTGCCCACGCTCGTCGATATCGCCGATGATGGGCCCCTCACCCGCGCCATCCTCGCGGGCATGCAGAATTCGGGCTATTTCGACTTCATCGGTCCGGTCGGAGGCACCGCTGCCGGCGAAGAGGCCCTGCGTCGAGGCGACGCCAATTTCGTCGTGGTCATCCCGCCCAATTTCGAGCGCGACACGATCCGTGGCCGCAATCCGCAGATCCTCGTCTCCGCCGATGCCTCCGACCCCTCGGCCGTCAGCGGCGCCGCGGCGGCCCTTACCGGCATCGTCCAGGTCGCGGTCGCCGAGACCTTCGAGGGACCGCTGCGCGGCCTTGCCGGCGGCGCCCCGCCCTTCTCGATCGCCGTCCACCGCGAATACAACCCGGAAGGGCGCACCTCGACCAATATCGTTCCGGGGCTCCTCGCCATCATCCTCTCGATGACCATGGTGATGATCACCGCCGTCGCCATCGTCAAGGAAACCGAGCGCGGCACCATGGAAATGCTTATCGCCACGCCCGTGCGCCCGTTCGAGGTGATGCTGGGCAAGATCCTGCCCTACGTGCTGGTCGGCTATGTGCAGACCATCGTCTTCGTCACCGCCGCCGCCCTCATCTTCCGCGTGCCGTTCGATGGTTCGTTGTGGGCCTTCTTCATCGGCTTCAACCTCTTCATCCTGGTCAACCTGGCGCTGGGCTTCCTCATCTCGACGGCAGCGCGCAGCCAGATGCAGGCCATGCAGCTTTCCTTCTTCACCATCCTGCCCTCGATCCTGCTGTCGGGCTTCATGTTCCCCTTCGCCGGCATGCCGCAATGGGCGCAATGGCTGGGCACTGCCGTGCCGGCCACCCATTTCCTGCGCGTCGTGCGCAAGGTCATGCTCAAGGGCGCCAATACCGCCGATGTGAGTGGAGAATTTCTCGCCCTCACCATCATCCTCGTCGTCATTTCGGTCATCGCCATGCTGCGCTATCGGCAGACGCTGGATTAGGATGGGCGGGAGCGCCTTGCAGGCGCCCACGATTTCTCCATGATTTGGGCGCTTGGCTCGCCCCAGCGATTTCCCCTGGAGGGTTTCATGCGCAGCGTCATCTACGAAAAATTCGGCAATCCGGCGGAAGTCCTCACCACGGCCGAGCGGCCCATGCCCGAGCCCGGTCCCGGCCAGGTTCGACTGCGCCTCGTGCTCTCGCCGATCCACAACCACGATCTGTCGACCATTGCCGGCACCTATGGCTATAAGCCGGAACTCCCCGCCACGCCGGGCACCGAGGCGCTGGGCGTCGTCGATGTATTGGGCGAAGGCGTCACCGATTTCAAACCCGGCCAGCGCGTGGCGCTCAACGGGCTGGGCCTCTGGTCGCAATATTTCCTCGCCGATGCGCGCCGCCTCGTGCCCATGCCCGATGCGGTGCCCGATGAGCTCGCCTGCCAATTGCTCTCCATGCCGATGAGCGCGGTGATGCTGCTCGATGACCTCGCGGTCAAGGCAGGCGACTGGATCATCCAGAACACCGCCAATGGCGCGGTCGGCAAGACGCTGGCCGGGCTCGCCAGGGCGCGCGGCGTCAACGTCGTCAATCTCGTGCGGCGCGATGCGGGCGTTGCCGAACTCGAAGCGCTCGGCATCGCCAATGGCGTCTCGACGGAAAGTGCCGGCTGGCAGGAGCGTGTCGCGACCATCACCGGCGGGGCGCCCATCATCCGCGCCGTGGATTCGGTGGCGGGGGAAGCGGCAGATGAGATCATGTCGACCCTTGCCGAAGGCGGCGTCCTCGTCTCCTTCGGGGCCATGTCGGGCAAGCCGCTGGTCATCAGTCCGGCCAACCTGCTCTTCAAGCAGGCGACGGTCCGCGGCTTCTGGGGACAGAAGCGGGCGCCGCTGCTGTCGCCGGCTCAGCGCGCGGCCATGGTGGCCGAGCTTATCGCGCTGGCGGCAGGCGGTGGCCTGCAATTGCCGATCGCGGCCAGCTATCCGCTCGAAAAGGCCGGCGAGGCCGCGGCAGCCAGCGCCGTGCCGGGTCGTCCGGGCAAGATCGCGCTCAAGCCCTAGGGTTCGTACGCAATTGCACCGGTAGATGAGGTTGCGATAGCCGCCCACCCACCGGACTTCCCCGGACCTGATCCGGGGCCTATTGCCATCCTCCACTCGAGTGGAGGAATCCGTGGGCCCCGGCTCTGCGGCCGGGGAAGTTCAGTGGGTGTGGCGCGGCAGACTGTCGGATGGGGAGATAAGGCGCTCCGGCGGCGCCGGGACTGATTGAGTATGGACCCTAGAACGCGTTGCCAAAAACCGCGACACAATGCCCATAAAATTCCGCATCCTGCCCCTGACGGCGGCAAGGGAGGCCTGTTATCTAGGCGGCCCTTCCCACCCGCGGCACTGTCCAGATGCGTCCGTTGTTCCGTTTCTTTGCCAGGCATGAGCCCAAGGGCTCGCAGGTCATGCACCTCAAATCGGGCATCGGCGCCATTATCGGCCTCACCATGGTGGGCGCCATCGCGGCGCTGACCGGCTATCCGATGCTCATCGCTCCGCTCGGCGCCACCGCGGTCCTGCTCTTCGCCCAACCGGGCTCGCCTCTGGCGCAGCCGGCCAATGTCTTCGGCGGCTATGCGCTGGCCGTAGTGCTTGCCGCGATCGCCATCCTGCTCTGGCCCGAGCATCACTGGTGGGTGGCAACCATCTGCGTGGGCGTCGTCATCGCCGCCATGCTGGTTTTTCGCGTCACGCATCCGCCGGCAGGCGCCGTGCCGCTGGTAGCGGTGGCCGGCCCCATCGCGCCGGGTACGCTGGCTGGTGCGGTCATGGCCGGGGCCACGTGCCTCGTGGCGGTCGCGGTGCTGCATCACCGCCTGCCGCCGCGCATCAGCTATCCCAAGCCGCTCGATTAGGTCTCGATACCGAACATCTGGTCCTGCCGCTGGCGCAGCCGGTAGAGGTTGGTGCCGGTATCGGGCGTGGCGTTGCGGGTGGTCAGCAGCTCGCCCTTCCTGACCGGCTGCAGCACCTTGCCGCCTTCGAGGAGGCCCACCGGCACGGCATGGGCCGCACGGGCATCCCCGATCGTCATCGTATAAGAGCGGTAGCAGGTTTCCCCGATGGCATCGAACGTCTCGCCTACGGCGAGATCACGTTTGGCGACGGCGCAGACTTCGGCCATCGGCTGGGCCAGGGGCACCATGTCCGGCTTGCCGTAGAGCATGATGCGCGCGCAGGTCAGTGGCACTTCCAGGCTCGTCAGGTGATAGGGGCGGAAGAAGGCGTAATACGGCCCCTTGCCGATATGGAGGTCGTCCATGCGCTCGATGATGCGCGGATGCTCGGCTTCCACCACCACGAACACGCCCGGCGCCACGCCCTTGCCGATCGTATAGTCGACGACGCCCTTCTTCTTGAGCACGCCGCCATCGGCTTCGGGTATCAGCACCTTGGCAAGGTTATCGCGGTCGACATTGGGCCCGTGCATGCCCGGCACGTCGGGCACCAGGCCCGTGGCATTGGCGATGGCGCACATCTCGACCATGGTTTTCGAGCCATCCACGAACTCCACCAGCATGCGCGGGTTCATGTTCCGGCGGATGGCCTCTTCGCGGTAATCGTCGGGCACCGCGTCATGGTTGAGCGGATTGTTCTTGCCTTTGCCGGCCGACACGATGCGGTAGCCGAGGGCGGAGGCGAATTCGATCAGTTCCATGCAGGACGACGGCTCGTCGCCCGCGCCTACCGAATAGACGACGCCGAGCCGGTCGGCTTCCTTCTTGAGATAGGGGCCGATGGTGACGTCGGCCTCGACATTCATCATCACCAGGTGCTTGCCGTGCTCCATGGCCGAGAGGCAGAAATCGGCGGCGACGCCCGGCTTGCCGGTGGCGTCGATCACGACGTCCAGCAGCGGGTTGGTGACGAGGAGGTCGTTGGAGGTCACGGCGATCTTGCCGGCCTCGATGGTCTCGGTGACCTTGGAGGCGGTATTCGCCTCGCGCGCATGCCCGTCCTCGCCATAGGCGATACGGGCGGCGTCGAGCGCGGTATGCGGGCGGCGCGTCGAGATGGCGGCGATCTGGATGCCTTCCATCAGCATGCCCTGCGTCACCAGGTCCGTGCCCATTTCCCCCGAGCCGATCACGCCCACGCGGATCGGCTTGCCGCTATCGGCCCGTGCCTTGAGATCGCGTGCAAGGCCCGTCAGGGATACGTTTGAGGACATGGTGATTTCTCTAAATCTTCGTCTTTTCGGGCAGGCGCACCGGCGCTGACGGGAACGTGGATGAGGGCCTAGCCGTTGCGCGCTCAAATGTCCATGTGTGAGATAGGGCCAAAGGCTTGGAGGCTGATTTGACTGGCTTGATCGAAACCACCACCGAGGGACGGCTCGGCATCATCACCCTCAACCGCCCGGAAGCCATCAATGCGCTTTCGGGGCCGATGATCGCCAGCATCGTCGAAACGCTCGAAGCCTGGCGGGGAGACGATGCCGTGCGCGCCGTGCTGTTCGAAGGCAACGGCAATCGTGGCTTCTGCGCGGGCGGGGACGTCCGTGCCGCGCGCGAGTACATGCTTTCGGGTCGCCAGGCCGAGGCCGAAGCCTATTTCGGCGCCGAATACGCCATGAACGCGCTGATCGCCGGCTACGAGAAGCCCGTCGTCGCGCTGACCCATGGCGCGGTCATGGGTGGGGGCATCGGCATTGCCGGGCATGCCAAGTTCCGCTTCACCAGCATGCAGTCGCGCTTCGCCATGCCCGAGGCCGCCATCGGCTTCGTGGTGGATACCGGCGTCAACGCCATCCTTGCCCGTGCGCTTCCGCATCGCGCGCTCGCCTTCCTCATGGTCGGCATCCCGGTCGGCCCCGCCGATGCCTTCGCCCTCGGCCTCACCGATTGCGTCGTGCAGCCCGAGGCGATGGCGGGGATCAAGACCGAGCTTGTCGTCGCCAGCGAGGCGGCCGATATCGAGACGACCATCGTCACCCTCATGCAGTCCGAAGGCGTCGAGCCGGGGGAGCCCGAATTCTGCGAGGCGGCCGATGCGCTCGAACTCGTCTTCGAGGAAGCCACCGCCGGGCAGGTGGTCCATGCCGCGCTCGGCAGCGGCACCGAGGAGCGGCTGGGCACGACCCTCCTCACCCGCTCGCCCACGAGCCTGGAAGCCATTCTCCAGAGCCATCGCGCCGCCCGCTCCATGCGGGGGATCGACGACGTGCTGGCGCTCGATTTCGCACTGGCGCGCTATCTCGTGGCGGAGCCCGATTTCTGCGAGGGCGTGCGCGCCGTGCTCGTCGACAAGGACCAGAAGCCGCAATGGTCGCCGGCCGATTTCGGCGGCGTGCGCGTGGAGGCGATCCGCGAGGTGGTGGCGGCGGCCCGCCTGCCCGAAGCGGCGATCTGACGCTCCCACGGCATTGCCCTTTAGCACTTCCTAAACGCTTCCCATGGAGACTGCCGGCACTCATCCGGTCAGACCTTGGGGGCAAAGGATCGATGGCCACAATCAATGGCAAGTCCGTCGCATTGCCGGCGATCGTCGATCTCGACGCGCTGGACAGCGTGCGTGACCTTCTGGCCGACGCCGTAGAGCAGGGCGCCACGACCGTGTCCTGCGCCGGGGTCGAGCGGATTTCCACCAATGCATTGTTCCTGCTCATGAGCGCGGCCGAGACCGCGCGCCGGCAGAGCACAGAATTCGCCGTCGTCGAACCGAGCGCCACCATGCTGGCGGCCGTCGACAGGCTGGGCCTGGGCGAGCAGTTCGCCGGCCTCGTGAAAGGATGATTTGATGCGCGTTTTGACCGTCGACGACAGCCGCACGATCCTGGCCATGCTCCGGCACACGCTGGTCAATGCCGGTTTCGAGGTGCTGCAGGCCGAGGATGGCAAGCAGGGCCTGGATGTCCTCAAGACCGAAGACGTCGATGTCGTGATCACCGATATCAACATGCCCGTCATGGACGGCATCGAATTCATCAAGCACGTGCGCGCCTCGGGCCATCATCAGAGCCTGCCGATCCTGATCCTCACCACCGAGACCAGCCAGGAAAAGCGCGACCAGGGCAAGCAGGCCGGTGGCACCGGCTGGATCGTCAAGCCCTTCGACCCAGACAAGCTGATCAGCGTTATCCAGAAGGTCGTGCACTGAAATAGTGCCGGCCCAAGACTGACCAAAGCTCCAACCCAGAAGGGTTCAAACGAGCGACTATGAGCGACCTCGACGACTTCAAGGCTACCTATTTCGACGAATGTTCCGAGCTTCTCAATGACCTGGAGGAGCAGTTCTCGGCCATCGAGGACGGGGAACGCGGCGCCGACCGGCTCAATGCCGTGTTCCGTGCCATTCACTCGATCAAGGGTGGCGCCGGCGCCTTCGGCTTTTCGGGCCTGGTGGGCTTTGCCCATGCCTTCGAAACCCTCCTCGACTACGTACGCGACGGGCGCGTGGAGCTGACCGACGAGGTCGTGGCGCTCTGCATCCGCGCCAACGATATCGTCGCCGATTTCGTCGCCGCCGCGCGTGAAGGCACCCCGCTCGATCCCGAGCACGGCGCCGAGGAAAAGGCGCGGTTCGACGCGCTCTGCCGCGGCGAGGACGACGACATGTCCGGCGAGCCGATGGAAGAGTTCGACATCGATTTCGTCCCGGTCATGGTCAACCTCGAAGGCGAGGAGCCTGCGCCCGCGCTGGTCTCGGATGCCTTCGAGAGCATTCCGTTCGAGCCGGCCGACGGCCATTGGGAAATCCGTTTCGCACCGCATCGCGCGCTCTATGCCCGCGCCAATGATCCGCTGCTGCTCTTCCGCGAGCTCGCTGCGCTCGGCGACATCGCGATCAAGGCCGTGCCGTCCGACATTCCGCCGCTCTCCGATTTCGAGCCGTTCGGGGTTTATTGCAGCTGGGAGATCACCCTCTCGGCCAAGGGCCTCAGTGAAGCCGCGATCCGCGAGGTCTTTGAATTCGTCGAGGGCGATTGCGACATCTCGATCGTCGAGCTGGCCAACCCGGTGATGCGCGACGAGACCGGCGAGCCGGTCGTCGCCGCGCGGATCAGTGATCTGGACGAGGACGATTTCGACGCCGATTTCGCCAGTGCCGAGGCGACCTCGGGCGAAGACGCGCAGGTGCTGTCCTTCGCCGAACTGGCCGAGACCATCAAGCCGGCGGCCGCCGCGCGTGCCGCCGTTGCCGCGCAGCCTGAAAAGGTCATCCAGCCGCTGGCCGAAGCCGCCCAGGGCGGCGAGGAAGGCGGGCATCGCCCGGCCGGCGTGCAGTCGATCCGCGTCGATCTCGACAAGGTCGATCGCGTCGTCAACATGGTGGGCGAACTGGTCATCACCCAGTCCATGCTCACCCAGCAGCTCGATGACAATCTGCGCGCCCGCTACCAGGAATTGGTGCGCGGCCTCGAAGTGCTGGCCCAGACCACGCGCGGCCTCCAGGACGCCGTCATGGCCATCCGCGCCCAGCCGGTCAAATCGGTCTTCTCGCGCATGCCGCGCCTCGTGCGCGAACTGGCCGGCAAGACCAGCAAGAAGATCCGTCTCGAGATGATCGGCGAGAACACCGAAATCGACAAGACGATCATCGAGCAGCTTTCCGATCCTTTGACCCACATGATCCGCAACTCCGCGGACCATGGCGTCGAGACACCGGAAAAGCGCCTCGCCGCCGGCAAGTCCGAGCATGGCACGATCACGCTGTCGGCCGAGCAGGCGGGCGGCAACATCCTCATCATCGTCGAGGACGATGGCGCCGGCATCAACCGCGATCGAGTGCTCGACGTGGCGCGCGAGCGCGGCGTGGTGGCGCCCGAGCAGCAGCTTACCGAAGAGCAGATCGACCAGTTGATCTTCGCGCCCGGCTTCTCGACGGCCTCCGCCGTGTCCGACATTTCGGGCCGCGGCGTGGGCATGGACGTCGTGCTCTCCAACATCAAGAAGATCGGCGGTTCGGTCCATGTGCGTTCGCGCACGGGGCTGGGCACCCGCATGACGCTGCGCCTGCCGCTCACGCTGGCGGTGCTCGACGTCATGCTGGTCAAGGTCGCCAACAACCCCTACGTCATCCCGCTCTCCTCGATCGTGGAGACTATGCAATGCAGCCGCGCCGATTTCGGCCGGGTGCCGAGCGGGGCGCGCGTGCTGCAGGTGCGCGGGGAATACGTGCAGGTCGTGGACCTGGCGATGCGCTTTGAAATGCAGACCGAGGCCGACGAGAAGAACCGGTTCGTGGTGCTGTGCGAAGCGGAGGGCTCGGTCAAGGTCGCCCTGATCGTGGACGAAATCATCGGCCAGCAGCAGGTCGTCATTAAAAGCCTCGAAGAGAACTTCGAGCGTATCGAGGGGATCGCCGGCGGCACCATCCTGGGAGACGGCAATGTCGCTCTCATCGTGGATGTGCAGGGCCTCAAGACCTCCGCCCTCCACAAGAACGCAGCTTAAAGCCAGAAGGCAAGGATTATGGAAGCATTTGATCTCAGAGACGACCTGACCGGCAATTCCGCCTCAGGCGCGGCCAACACCATCCAGTTCATCGCCTTTTCCATCGGCGAGCAGACCTACGGCGTGGAAATCACCACCGTGCGCGAGATCCGCGCCTGGAACGGGGCGACGCCGCTTCCCAATACCCGCCCCTATGTGCGCGGCGTCATCAACATGCGCGGCACGATCGTGCCGATCTTCGACCTGCGCGCGCGCTTCGGCGACGGCCAGACCACGGCCACTAAGAACCACGTCGTCGTGGTCATGTCGGTGGGCGAAAAGTGGGTCGGCATCCTCGTCGACGCCGTGAGCGACATCCTCACCGTCTCGCGCGAGGAAATCCATCCGGTGCCGGAAGGCAATTCGGTGGATACAGAGCTTCTCAACGGCATCGTCACCCATGACAGCCGCATGGTCGGCCTCATCGACCTGCACCAGGTCGTCTCGGGCGCCCGTCTCGACGGCTGACTTTCTCAGCACCGGAAAAACATCAAGGGCGCCGCAAGGCGCCCTTTCTTTTGCTCTCTCGATTTGCCGTGAGGGAGGGCCGGCGGTCCGGCCTCACGGTCAGAAGAGTTCGGGTTCGCCACCCACGACGCGCTTGGCGACGCCGGACAGCGAATTGATGCGCAATTCGTCCATCTGCAACGAGTGCCAGACGGCATCGAGCGCTTCTTCTGAAGCGGTCGGCGGCATCTGGGCGAAGTGGCGGGTGGCGATGGCCAGGTTGCGGCAGCGCTGTTCGATGCGATCCTGCGCCTGCAGCGCCTGGACGATCTGGGAGATCGAGTCGGCGCGGGCCTGTTCGCTGGTAATGGCGGTATCCGAGAGGGTGGCGAGGGCGTGAAAGACGCCATCGACCATTTCGGCGGTCTGACGAGCGGTTTCTTCCAGCTCGGCAGCAAGTTTGAGCAAAGACATAAGTGAGCCCCATACGACCACACCACCCTATCGGGCATTTCTAAACCGCGCGTTTCCAGACTATTGCGGATTTGCCCCGGCGATTCCGGTGGTTAGCGGTTCCATAACGATTTTCCGCAAGGATCGCGGACGAACCCAGGAGGGTTGAAGGTCTATGGTCGCTACAAATTCGCTGCCCCCGGAATTCGATCGCGGGGTGGTCACCACCGTTCATCAGGGCGACTGCCACGTCTCCAAGGATATGGAACTGACCTACTCGACGGTGCTCGGCTCGTGCGTTTCCGCCTGCGTGCGCGATCGCGAAGCCCGGGTTGGCGGCATGAACCATTTCCTTCTCGCCGAGCCGCCCAATTCCGGCGGCGACAAGTTCGGCGCCTCGGCGCGCTATGGCGCCTTCGCCATGGAACAGCTCATCAACATGGTCCTGTCGCGCGGCACCGGGCGCAAGACCAATCTCGAGATCAAGGTCTTCGGCGGCGGCAACATCAATGCGGCGCTTAACGATGTGGGCGCGCGCAATATCGAATTCGTCCGCGAATTCCTCGCCAATGAAGGCTATGCCCTGGCCGGCATCGATGTCGGCGGCACCTTCGCCCGCCGCGTGCTCTTCAAGCCCTATTCCGGCCGCGCCTTCGTCAAGCGCCTCGACAGCGCCGACAATGCCCGCATCGTCAACGACGAACTCGCCCTCGTCACCCGCCGCGCACCCGTCCGCGCCCCGGTCGACGACATCGAACTGTTCTAGGGTCCGTACTCAATTGCACCGGTAGATGAGGTTGTTGCGATGGCCGCCGCACCCACGGGACTTCCCCGGACTTGATCCGGGGCCCATTGCCACCCTCCACTCGAGTGGAGCAATCCGTGGGCCCCGGCTTTGCGGCCGGGGAAGTTCGGTGGGTGTGGCGCGGCAGACGGACAGCGCGTCCGTTGGAATCTGGCGGATGGGGAGATAAGCACTCTGCGAGCGCCGGGACTTGTTGAGTACGGACCCTAGTCCGTGCCAACTTATCCACCCCCGCTTGAGCCCGGTTAAACTGCCAGAGCCGGGCTCGCCCATCTGTGCTCGAATGCAGTCGGCGGGGAGGCGAAACAATGGTCCGAATTGCGCGAAAACCGGGCCAAAACCCGCAAAAGATCGTCAAAGATTGCCCGAAATTGAGTCAAAATTTAACGATTCGAGGGACCGTCTAGAGCATCAACATTAACAAAATCAATGAGTTATGTCTCTCTGGATCGCGAGAAAAGCGCGAAAAAACGCATCAAACGCCGTGAAACAGTTTCACGACTCGATTTTTCGCCCTGTCCGGTCGCCCCGACGGTCTATCCCCGCCTGCTTATCCACTGGCCTCGCTCGCGCCGTAAGCGCCCCGATCTGGTCAGCGTTCCCCGAGTAGGCCCTGCCTCCCAACAAGACTTGGTTAACCATAACCCATCTAGTGTAACCCCCATATTCGGGGCTCACGATTCATCTTGCAGGGGCAATCAGGCGCCAGGCCGATCCTGGTCAACGCGGTCTGGTTTGGGGCGGTCATCCTGGCGGTGGCGGCCTCGCTGCTGTTCGGCCCGCTCGCCGGCGTCGCGACCGCTTTGGTCCTCTCTCTTGCCGCCGCTTTCCTCCTCCTCGCCCAATGGCGTCACGCCAGCCAGGCCGCCCGCTCCGAAGTCGCGCGGCTGCGTGAAAACGTTGACCGGGCCCACGACCGCTCGAGCGCGCTGCTCGCCGGTCTCGCCGCTCTCGACCACCCGTTCCTGCTCTCGGACGCCGACGGCACCATCCTCGCCGTTTCCGGCGGCCTCGCCGAACTCGCGCCCACGCTCGTGCCGGGTGCCAAGGCCGGCGGCTTCGCCGCTGCGTCCGGCCTCGTGACCCTTGCCGGCCGCCGTTACCAGGCTCACCGATCCGCCAATGCCGGCGGCACCGCGCTCGAACTCGTTCCCGCCGGCCATTACATCGCCGATGACGACCTCGATGCCTTCGGCCAGGCCCTCATCGGCGGCCAGACCGGCTTCCGCTTCGAAGCCGGCTCCGTCAAAGCCTCGCCCGCACTCGCCGTCCTCAACGAGGGCCTCGAAGCCATCGATCGCGGCGTCGCCGGTATCGGTCGCTTGCTTCAGGGCGAGGATATCGGCCCGCAGCGCGGCAATGGCGGCATCGATGCCCTGGCCAATGGCGTGCGCGATGCACTCCTCATGCTCGACGGCGCCCGCGAGGAGGAGGCTCAGGGCCGTGAGATCGCCGAGCGCAAGCTCCACAAGGTCGGCGAGTTGGTCGAAGCCTATCACCAGCAGGCCCAGCGCCTCGCCGTCACCGCGGCCGAGGCCAGGGCCGATGCCGGCAAGGCCAATGCCAGCGTCGCCGCCGGGCGCGACGCCGCAAGCCGGGCCCGTGATACCGGCAAGGAAGTGCGCAGCCTCGCCGGCAATGCGGACCAGGCGGCCAGGCGCACCTTCGCCGCCATCGGCGGCGTCGATGCGGTCACCACCCAGATCGCCCGCATGGTCAATTCCATCGAGGACGTGAGCTTCCGCACCAACCTCATCGCCCTCAATGCCGCCGTCGAAGCGGCGCGGGCCGGTGAGAAGGGCGCGGGTTTCGCCGTCGTCGCCGAAGAGGTGCGCACCCTCGCCCAGATCGCCAACCGCTCGGCCCGCGAAATCCGCGAACTCGTCGGTCGCGGCCAGGCGCAGTCGGGGCAGGGCGTGGCCGAAACCGAGATGCTGCAAAAAATGATCGCGGAGATCGATCAGCATTTACGCAATCTTGGCAATGAGACCGACACTATCGCCCAGGTACTGGATGAAGGAAGCAGCGCGCTGCTGCGGCTCGAAAACCAGGTTTCCCAGGTCGGGGATGCGGCAGGCAGGACGCTTGGCGCCAGCCGCGCCTGAACGAACCTGAGCCGAACAAGAAGCGCTCTCGATTCCACCGGCAGAAGCCAGGGGATGAAATGGAACAGGGCGAATACCCGCTTTCGGATCGCGAGTTTTCGCGCATCAAGGCTCGCGTCTATCAGGTCGCGGGCATTTCACTGTCGGACGCCAAGCGGACGCTTGTCGTCTCGCGGCTCTCCAAGATCCTGCGCGGCATGGGTCTGGCCAGCTTCGACGATTATGTCGATTTCCTCGAGCATGCCGGCACGGCACAGGACAGCCAGGATTTCGTCAACGCGCTGACCACCAACCTCACGCGGTTCTACCGCGAGGATCACCATTTCGCGCACCTTTCCGATTACGTCCGCGACCTCGTCGCGCGCCGCCCGCGCGTGGGTCCGGACGGCCGCCCGCGCCTGCGCATCTGGTCGGCGGGCTGCTCGACGGGCCAGGAGCCCTATACGGTCGCCGTATCGCTGCTCGACCAGTTCCCCGAGCTCAAGCGCTGGGATTTCCGTATCCTCGCCACCGATATCGACACCAATGTCATTGCCAAGGCCGCGACCGGGGTCTACCCGGAGACAGAGCTTTCCGGCCTCTCCGCCCAGCGCGCCGCGCTCTTCGAGCGGAATGGCGACGGCATGATCCGCGTGCCGACCGCCGCGCGTTCGCTCGTGGCGTTCAAGCCGCTCAACCTCATCACCGACTGGCCGATGCGCGGCCCGTTCGACGCCATTTTCTGCCGGAACGTGGCCATCTATTTCGACAAGCCCACCCAGGGGCGGCTGTTCTCGCGCCTGGGCAAGATGCTGGCGCCGGAAGGCTTCCTCTATATCGGCCATTCCGAGAATCTCGGCTCGGGCGCCGAGGGCTTCCGCCTTGTCGGCAAGACCATCTACCAACTCAAGCAAGGCCAGAAGCGAGAAGCGGCATGAGCATCCGGGTTCTGATCGTCGACGATTCCGCCCTCATCCGCGAATTGCTGTCGCGTACCCTCGCCAAGGATGGCGACATCGTCGTCGTCGGCACCGCGCAGGACCCGATCGAGGCGCGCGAGAAGGTCAAGACGCTCAATCCGGACGTGCTGACGCTCGACATCGAAATGCCCAACATGAACGGGCTGGCCTTCCTCGAAAAGCTGATGCGTCTCCATCCGCTGCCGGTGGTCATGGTCTCGACCCTGACCAAGAAGGGCGCCAGCGAGACGCTGCTGGCGCTCGAACTGGGCGCCGTCGATTTCGCCGCCAAGCCGGGCGCCGACCTCTCGGGCGGGCTCGATGCCTTCGGCGCCGTACTCCGCGACAAGGTTCGTGCCGCTGCCCATAGCGACGTCCGTGGCCGCGCCATGCGCGTCGAGCCGCCCAAGGTCGGCCTGCGCACTGCTGCCGCCCCGCTCGGTGCCGTCATTGCCATCGGCGCTTCCACCGGTGGTGTCGAGGCCATTCGCGCGGTCCTGAGCCAGATGCCGCCTGATTGCCCGCCCATCGTCATTGCCCAGCACATGCCGCCGGGCTTTACCGGCCGTTTCGCCGCCCGGCTCGATGAGGTCACCGAGCTCACCGTGGTCGAGGCCGAAGACCGCATGCCGCTCCAGGCAGGCCACGCCTATGTCGCCAAGGGCGACCATCACCTGCGCGTCGAGCGGTCCTCTGGCCAGCTCAAGTGCCGCCTGTCGCAGGACGAGTTGACCTCCGGCCATCGCCCGAGCGTCGACGTGCTCTTCGAATCCGTCGCCCGCACCGTCGGTCCCATGGCCGTCGGGGCCATCCTCACCGGCATGGGGCGCGATGGCGCGCGCGGCCTCAAGATGATGCGCGATGCCGGCGCCTATACCGTCGGGCAGAGCCAGGCTTCGGCCCTCGTCTACGGCATGCCGCGCGTGGCGTTCGAGGAAGGCGCGGTGGTCGAACAGGCCCCGCTCGAGGCAATCGCCGGCAAACTGGCCAATGCGCTGGTGAAACTTCGCAGTGCTGCATAATGCAAACAGCCCGGTTGAGACATTTGTAACGGTTTCTGCCTAGGGTTTTCCGAGCGAAGCCCTGTCCAGAAGCGGACTTTCTAGGGCGCACAGAAGGCGATTTTCGTAATGCCAAAAGCGAGTGCAGTGAGCGTTCTGGTCGTGGATGACCAGCAGTCCATGCGGGGCATCTGCAAGTACATCCTGACCCAGCTCGGTTTCAAAGACATCCACGAGGCCAAAAGCGGCCGCGATGCATTGGGCAAGCTCGAAAAGACCAATGTCGATCTGATCATTTCCGACTGGAACATGGACGATATCGACGGGCTGACGCTGCTCAAGGTCATCCGCAAGCATCCCAAGACGCAGGCCATGCCCTTCATCATGGCAACCGGCCGCTCCGACAAGGAGCAGGTCAAGGAAGCCATCTCGGCGGGCGTCAACAACTACATCATCAAGCCGTTCGATGCCGGCACGATGAAGAAGCGGATCGAGGCCGTCATCGGCGTCCTTTCCTGATCGTTCGGGATTGCCCTTCGGGTTCAGCTCATGCCGGCGCCACGCGCCGGCATTTTGCTTTTGGGCTCTGAAATATTAGTCGCGCAATATTTTCAGAAGGCCTTCGTTAAGAGCCGCGTCGCATAGTTGAGGCATTACTTCTGCTTTGCGGCGGGCCATGACTACAATTGTCGGTTTAATTGTTGAGGACGAAGCACAGGATTGTGCTTCGCTTTTCTATGTCGATCTTACGAGCGGGGCGTCTTCGGGCGCCCCCGTTTCGTTTGCGCGTGGCAAACGAGACGGATCGGCAAAACTACAGACGAGAGCATAAACACGCCCGTTCCGCACAAGTCGCCATGCTGGGGCCAATCAATCCAGCGTCGGTATTCCGATTACGTTTGGGGGACAAATTGACATCGCTTCCGTTCATTTCGCGCGGCGCCAGCCATGATGAAGATCGCAGCAAGCTCAATGCGATCATGCGCTCGCAGGCCGTCATCGAGTTCGACCTCGAGGGCAGGATTCTCACGGCCAACAAGAACTTCCTCGATACGATGGGCTACACGCTCGAAGAGATCGTGGGCCAGCACCACCGCATGTTCATGGATGCCACCGAGGTCGCCTCGCCTGCCTACGCGACCTTCTGGCAGCAGCTGGCGCGCGGCGAGTTCCAGTCGGCGCAATACCGGCGGCTCGGCAAGGGCGGGCGGGAGATCTGGCTGCAGGCGAGCTACAACCCGGTGCTCGACAGGCACGGCAAGGCGCGCAAGGTGATCAAGTTCGCCACCGATATCACCGAGCAGAAGAACGTCGCGGCGGACCAGGAGGGCAAGATCGCCGCGATCTCGCGGTCGCAGGCGGTGATCGAGTTCAAGCTCGACGGCACGATCATGACGGCCAACGAGAACTTCCTCGCCACGCTCAACTACCGGCTCGACGAGATCATGGGCAAGCACCACCGCATGTTCGTCGATCCCGCCTATGCGGCGAGCCGGGACTACGAGAATTTCTGGGCCAAGCTGCGCTCGGGCGAGTTCATTGCCGCCGAGTTCAGGCGGTTGGGAAAAGGCGGGGTCGAGGTCTGGATACAGGCCTCCTACAACCCCGTGCTCGATGCCAACGGCAAGCCGGTCAAGGTGGTGAAGTTCGCCACCGACATTACCGAGCGCAAGAAGGCCGAGGGCATTATCGATCAGCTCAAGAACAGCCTGGCGCGCATGGCGCGGGGCGACCTCGGCGGGCGGATCGATGCGCAGTTCACCGGCCAGTACGAGGAATTGCGGGTGGCGTTCAACCAGTCGCTCGAGCAGATGACGGCCATCGTGGCGCGGCTGCGCACGACCTCGCGGGCGCTCAAGACCGCGACCGGCGAAATCCTTTCGGGCGCCAACGATCTTTCCGAACGCACCACCAAGCAGGCGGCGACGATCGAGGAGACGTCGGCGACCATGGAGCAATTGGCCACGACCGTCGTCGAGAACGCCAAACGGGCGGAGGCCGCCAGCGCCAAGGCACGCAGCGTCAGCCAGACCGCCAGCGAAGGCGGCGAGGTGATGAACCGGGCGACCGAGGCGATGGAGAAGATCACGACCTCTTCCTCCAAGATCTCCAACATCATCGGCATGATCGACGACATCGCCTTCCAGACCAATCTTCTGGCCTTGAACGCCTCGGTGGAAGCGGCGCGGGCAGGTGACGCGGGCAAGGGTTTTGCCGTGGTGGCCGTCGAAGTGCGGCGGCTGGCGCAGAGTGCGGCTGGCGCATCGGCCGAGGTCAAGGCGCTGATCGAACAGAGCGCGAGCGAAGTCGGCGGCGGGTCGCGGCTCGTCGCCGATGCAGCGAGCAAGCTCGTGGCCATGCTCGATGCGGTCAAGGAGAACTCGGCGCTGATCGAAGGCATCGCCTCGGCGGGCCGCGAGCAGGCCGGCGCGATCGAGGAGGTTTCGACCGCCGTTCGCCAGCTCGACGAGATGACCCAGCACAATGCGGCGCTGGTCGAAGAGACCAACGCGGCCATCGAGCAGACCGAGGCGCAGGCTTCCGAACTCGACAAGATCGTCGATGAGTTCCACACCGAGGAGCGCTCGGTCGAGCTGCCGGTTCGCGCTCTGCAGGAACGGGTCAAGGTTGCGGCCAAGACTTATCTGGGCAAGGAAAAGGTCGCGGTCGGGCAGGACTGGGCGGAGTTCTAGCCTCACGCCGCGGCGCGGCTCAGGCCAGTGCCGCGGCGACCAGGGCCTTGGCGTGGAGGTCGGTCGTATCGAAGACCGGCAGCGGGGAATTGCTGTCGTCGATCAGCATGTCGATCTCGGTGCAGCCGAGGATCACCGCCTGCGCGCCGCGATGGGCCAGCCGGTCGATGGCGTTGACGTAGAGCGTCCTGCTCTCCTCGCGGATGATGCCCAGGCAAAGCTCTTCGTAGATGATGCCGTTGAGGTTGGTGCGGTCGACATCGGGGGTCAGCACCTTGAGGCCGCGCGCTTCCAGCCGCTCGCGATAGAAGGGCATTTCCATGGTGAAGCGGGTGCCGAGGAGCCCCACGGTGTCGTAGCCGTCCGTGAGGAGCGCATCGGCCGTCGGGTCGGCGATATGGACGAAGGGCACGGTGAGCTGGGCGGTGATGGCCGGGGCCACGATATGCATGGTGTTGGTGGCCAGCCCGATGATGCCGGCGCCCTGCGCTTCGAGCGAGACGGCGATATCGGCGAGGATTTCCCCGGCCTTCTCCCAATTGCCCTCGCGCTGCAATTGCTCGATAGGGGCGAAGTCCACCGAGTGGACGAGGAGCGGGGCCGAATGCAGGCCGCCGCGCAGGCGCGCGGTCTCGCGGTTGATGACGGCGTAGTAGTGCGCCGTCGACTCCCAGCTCATCCCGCCGATCAGGCCGATGGTCTTCACGTGAGCTTCCGCCGGAAGAGCACGATGCGCTCGGTCTCCTCGAAGCCCCAGCCGGCATGGCTCAGGTGCGAGGTCGTGTTGTAGATGGCGGCGTCCGAGCCCATTTCGGAGAAGCCCCGTTCGCGAGCCCAGCTGGCGACGGCATCGACCAGCCCGCGGCCCAGGCCCTGGCGGCGATGGCTCGGGGCGACGTAGATGCCTTCGAGCCAGGCGACGGGCGAGGTCTCGCAGCCGGCGCCATAAGGGCGCACCGAGGCTTCGGCGAAGCCGACCAGTTCGCCGCCCTCGAAGCCGCCAAAGGTAGGCGTGTCGGGGTTGGCGAGCATCTGGGTTATGTCGGTGTCGAATTCGGCCTCGACATGGCCGGGCCAGAGCAGCAGGCGCTGGCGACGCCAGGCGTCGCGGTCGGTTTCCTTGAGGCGCCGGATCTCAACCATCGCTCACCTGCTCGGGAATATCGGCGAAGGCGGCGACGACCTGTTCATAGGCGTCATGCTTGAA
The DNA here is from genome assembly GCF_016801025.1 of Paradevosia shaoguanensis. GTDB lineage: Bacteria > Pseudomonadota > Alphaproteobacteria > Rhizobiales > Devosiaceae > Paradevosia > Paradevosia shaoguanensis. The sequence continues at coordinate 2,125,646 of NZ_CP068983.1, forward strand.
CTCGACGACGATGTCGGGCATGCGCTTGAGTTCTTCCCAGCGCCAGGCGTTGAACTCGGCGGGGTGCTGGCCCTGGCCGGGCTCCAGCACGTTGATCTCGGCCTCGTCCCCGGTGAAGAGGAAGGCGAACCAGCGCTGGCGCTGCCCGCGATACTTGCCCTTGAGCGCGACGCCCAGCGCTTCGTCGGGCAGGTCGTAATAGATCCATTCCGGCGCTTCGGCGATGAGGCGGACCGAGCGGATGCTGGTTTCCTCGAAGAGCTCGCGATGGGCGGTTTCGAGCGGGGCCTCGCCCTTGTCGATCCCGCCTTGCGGCATCTGCCAGGGGGCGCCCATTTCGGAGCTGTCTTCCGGATCGTCCTCCGGCTTGCGGCGGCCGATGAAGACCTGGCCCCGGCGATTGAAGACGGCGACGCCGACGCAGTCGCGGTAGGGCATGTTCTCACGAATGGGTTTAGGCATAGGCGTTTACCGTTTCATCAGGGCGCTGGCGGGAACCAGAATGACACCTTTGTCCTCGGCCGTCGCGGCCCATTCCGCAACGGTGGCGATGGAAACCGGCAGCGCCGAGATGACGCCGATGGCCGAGCCGTTCGCCACTGCCTCGGCCTTGAGCGCTTCGAGCGCGGCAAGGATCGGCTCGCGGGCCGGATTGGTATCCAGCAGTTTGCCGGCGCGGGCGAAGGGCACCTTGTTGGCGCTGGCGAGCTGGGGCGCGAGCGAGCGGTTGGAGGAACCGTCGTCGAGATAGCCGAGCCCGCGCGTGCCGAGCTCTTCCATGATCGGGGCGAAGTCCGAGCCCGTGGAGGTGAATCGAGCGCCCATATAGTTCATCACCCCAACATAGCCGCCGATCCGGGTCATGAGCCAATAGAGCTTGTCGATATTGGCGCGCGGCTGCTGGCCGGTGAGGAGGGTCTGCGGGCCGGGATCGTTGTCCGGATAGTCGAAGGGTTCGAGCGGCAATTGCAGCAGCAGCTCGTGCCCGGCATTGCGGGCCGCGGCGGCGGTGACGTTGAGCGTCTTGCCATAGGGCGCAAAGGCCATGGTGACGGGGCCGGGCAGCTTGTCGACGGCCTCCAGCGTCGTAGCCTGGTTGAGGCCGAGACCGGTGATGATCAGCGCCACGAGCGGCTTGCCGCCCGCCGTTTCCGGGGTGATCGAGGCGCGCGAATAGACGTCGAACGGGGTGCGCCCATCGGCGGCGATGCGCGGGATCGGGCCGTTCTGGGTTTCCTCGGCGAGATCGGGCACGACGCCGAAGTCGTTGGCCTCAGTCCCGAGGGCGGCATTGCCTCCCGAGGCGAGGTTGGGATCGACCGAGATGATCTGCGCGCCGCCGCTGGTGACGGGCCGCTCTTCGGGATCGGCGGTGATGGTCGCGATGCTGGGCGAAGACACCTGGCTCGCCAGCGCATTGCCGTTGCGGCTGCTGTTGATATCGGCCGAAGCCTGGGGGCGTCCGCCCTGCGGGTCGTTCACCAGGAGGAGGCGCAGGACGACCGCGCCGACGATAAGGACGATCAGCGCGAAACCGATACGGGCCAGTGGCAGGCGAAGCGTGCGGCGGGCCGCGCGCGCGTTGCGGATCCTGTCGGTCTTGCGACTGAGGGGAGCGCTCAGCTCGTCGGCCATGGCCATTCCGTTCGATAGGTCAAAACTGGCCGGGGCGGGTGCCGAATCAGCACCCGCCCCGGCCAGCAGTTTCTAACACGGAATTAGTTAACCTTGGCGATGGTCTGCTGGTCGCTCTTGGGCGGATACGCTGCGTTCTGCTCTTCGCCGTTGATGAGCTTGAGCGCGTACTGGAGCTGCGTATCGTCTTCCTTGTTGGCGGGCACGTAGACCGAGGAACCGGTCGTCGCCTTCTCTTCGGTGCCGCCACCGATTTCGCCGGGCAGGGCAGCCTCGCCGATGATCTCGTCGCGGCCCTTGAACTCTTCCGGAACGTTCTCGGTGATGACGATATCAGGCTGGATGCCGGCCGCCTGGATCGAGCGGTTGTTCGGCGTGTAGTAGCGGGCGGTGGTGAGGCGCATGGCGCCGTTTTCACCGAGCGAGATGATCGACTGCACCGAGCCCTTGCCGAACGAGCGCGTGCCGATCAGCGTGGCGCGCTTGTGGTCCTGGAGGGCGCCGGCGACGATTTCGGCCGCCGAGGCCGAGCCGCCATTGATGAGGACGATCAGCGGCACGTCGGCGATCTTGGCGTCGAGCGAATCCGGCTTGGCGTCATAGCGGCCGCTTTCCTGCTCGGAACGGCCACGGGTCAGAACCACCGAGCCCTGCTTGAGGAAGGCGTCGGCCACGAATACGGCCTGGTCGACGAGACCACCCGGATTGTTGCGGAGGTCAAGGATGATGCCCTTGGGCGCAACGCCGTTGCGCTCCTTGTAGACATCGTCGATGGCCTTCTTGATGCCGACAAAGGCCTGTTCGGAGAAGCGCGACAGGCGCAGCACGGCCACGTCGCCCTCCATGCTCATGCGCACGGCGCGCATGGCGATGATGTCACGGGTGAGATCGAATTCGAGCGGCTTGTCCTGGCCTTCGCGCACCACGGTGAGCTTGACCTTGGAGCCGACGGTGCCGCGCATCTTGGCGACCGCGTCATCGAGCGCCATGCCCTGGACGTCCGCGCCATTGATCTGGACGATGAAGTCGTTGGGCAGGATGCCGGCCTTGGCGGCGGGCGTGTCGTCGATGGGCGAGACGACCTTGAGGACGTCGTTTTCCATCGTCACCTCGATGCCCAGACCGCCGAACTGGCCGGAGACGTCTTCCTGCGTATCGGCGTAGTCCTTGGGCGCCAGGTAGTCCGAATGCGGGTCGAGCGAGGTCAGCATGCCGCGGATTGCGGCACGGATCAGTTCCTTGTCGTCGGGCTGGTCGACATATTCGGCGCGGATGCGATCGAAGACTTCGCCGAAGAGGTTGAGGTCCGAATAGACTTCGGAGGGGTCGCGCAGCTTGGCCTTTTCGGCGGCGTCGGCGTCCTTGGTAACGTCGGCGGGCGGGGCCGGCTGCTCCTGCGCGAAGGTCGCCGCAGGCAGTGTGGGCAGCGTGAGCGCGAACGCAAGTGCGGCGGCGCGAACAGGCGACAGGTTCATCAGGAGTTATCCACTTTGCGTCGGGTTCGGGGCCCACCATCCCGTCGGGTCGATGGGCGCGTTGCTTTTTCTCAGCTCAATATAAAGGGTCGGGCGGGTTCCGCCAGCATTGGTGGTCACGGTCCGGCCAATTGTATGTGATCCCATCGTGCCCACGGGTTCGCCCATCATGACGAACTGGCCGATATTGACTGAAGTCGCCGCAAGTCCGGCGAGGAGGATCGTGTAGTCATTGCCGGGATTGAGAATGACGATTTGGCCATAATTGAGGTAGGGGCCCTTATACATCACCCAGCCGTCGGCCGGCGCCACCACCTGCGCGTCCTCGCGGGTGAGGAGGGAGAGGCCTTGCGCGATGCCGCCGAAACCGTCACCGGAGCCGAAGTCGACGGCCTTGGTTCCTGCTGACGGCAGGGCCAGGTAACCCTTTGCGGCGTCGAAGGGAATTGCCGGTTCGGTACGGTTGGTATTGGCCAGCGCAACGCGGATGGCATCGGGCGTCATGGTCGAGGCGGCAGCGGTGCCGTCGGTCTTGGGCGCGGTGCTGGCGACGTCGGTCGCCTTGGCCTGCAAGCTCGCGACAAGTTGTTTGAGATCGGTGGCGCGGGCAGCGAGCGAGAGCGCTTCCTGCTCTTCCTGGGCGAGCTGGGCGGTCATCTGGTCGACGCCCTTCTTGCGGGCAGCGATGAGGGTGGCGATGCGCAGTTGCTCTTCCTCGAGCACGGCATAATTGGCCTTGAGGGTCTTTTCGTCCTCGATGGCCTTGGCCTTGATCTCGCCGAGCTGGCGCAGATCGGTGCTGACGGCTTCGGCCTTGGCGTGAAGCTGCGGGAAGATGGCCGACATCAGGATGGCGCTGCGGGCCGAATTGAGCGCGTTGTTGGGATCAACCAGGAGAGCGGGTGGCGGATTGCGCGAGACGCGCTCCAGCGCGGCCAGCACATTGGCCATGTCGGTATCGGCGCCATCGAGGCGCCCGCGCACTTCCAGCTCCTGGACGATGAGATCGCCGATCTTGTCTTCCATCGAGGCGACTTCGATCTCGGCCATCTTGACCCGCTGCGCAGCGGCGATCAGGGCGGCGTTCTGCTTGGTGCGGTCGCCCGACATCTCCTCGATTTCCCGGCGCAGCTCGTCGGCGCGCTCCTTGGAAACGGTGATGGATTTTTCGATTTCGTCGAGCGCGGCCTGGCCCGATTCCTCGGTGTGTTCGGTCGGCGCGGCGGTAACGGGCGTGCCCGGCGGCGGGGCCACGTCGAGCGGATCGACCGTAGCTGGAAGGCCCGCATCGGGCGTCACCGGAGCGGGCGTCTCGGTCGGCTGGGGTGCCGGCGTTTCGGACTGGGCGTAGAGAGCGGGGGCGAGGATGAGAGCCGTCGCAAGCACCAGGCTTCCGGCCGAAATCTTTACCCAAGCGCCGGATGGCACCGACATCATGTCTCCCGCTCGCGAATCACGCCGGGCACCATAGCAAACGATGCGTAAACGCACCGCTTACGATTAGGTAACCTTGTGCGTCTGCCATCAGAGGTCGAACTCGAAATAGACCATGCCCTCGCGCTTGCCACCGAGGGACGCATAGAGGGCGTTGGCCGCCAGGTTGTCGGTCTCGGTGCCGAGCCAGGCCTCCGTGCAGCCGAGCTCCCGACCCCATGCGAAGAGCTCTTTCAGCATGGCCGTGGCGATGCCGCGCCGCAGATGCGTCGAGGCGGTGCCGACTTCGTCGACATAAAGCTCGGTGGGCTTGTCCGGGTGGTGGTGGATGACGCCAGCACATTGGCCGATGACGAGGTCGCCCTCGAAGGCCAGCACCATGATGTGGCCGGGCGCGGCAAGATAGGCCTTGAGACGCCCGGTGTCGATCGCCTCGTCGAAGACGCCCGGGGCGATCGCGGCGAAGCGGAGTTCGTCCGCCGCGCCGATCCGGACGATGGTGAAGGCGTCAGCCGGCAAGGGCCTCGCGGTCCTTTTTGGAGAGGCGCTCGGTTTCGCTCTTCAGCTGCCCGCAGGCGGCGAAGATATCGCGGCCGCGCGGAGTGCGGACCGGTGAGGCGTAGCCGGCGCGGTTGACGATGTCGGCGAACTTCTCGATGCGCGAGGAGGTCGAGCATTCGTAGTTACTGCCCGGCCAGGGATTGAAGGGAATGAGGTTGATCTTGGCCGGGATGCCGGCCAGGAGCCGCACCAGTTCGCGGGCATCGGCATCGGAATCGTTGATGTCGCGCAGCATCACGTATTCGAAGGTGATGCGACGGGCGTTGGAAAGCCCCGGATAATCGCGGCAGGCCTGCAGCAATTCCTTGAGCGGCCACTTCTTGTTGATGGGCACGAGAATGTCGCGCAGGTCGTCGCGTACGGCGTGAAGGGAGATGGCGAGCATGACGCCGATCTCCGAGCCGGTCGGACCGATCTTGGGCACGACGCCCGAGGTCGAAAGCGTGATGCGGCGCTTGGAGAGCGAGATGCCGGCTTCGTCCGAGGCGATGAGCAAAGCCTGCTTGACGTTGTCGTAATTGTAGAGCGGCTCGCCCATGCCCATCATCACGATATTGGTGATGGCGCGGGTTTCCCCGGACGGGACGAGGCCGTCGGTCGGGCGCGAGCCGCCCGGGAAGTCGCCGAGGCGCTCACGCGCCATGAGGACCTGGCCGAGGATTTCGCCGGCCGTGAGGTTGCGCACCAGCGTCTGCGTGCCGGTATGGCAGAACGAGCAGGTCAGCGTGCAGCCGACCTGGGAGGAGACGCAGAGCGTGCCGCGGTCCGTCTCGGGAATGTAGACGGTTTCGACCTCGACCGGAGGCATGTTGGGATTGGCAGGGTCGCGGAAGCGGAAGAGCCATTTGCGGGTGCCGTCGCTCGAGACCTGCTCGGTGACGATCTCCGGGCGGTCGAGCATGAAATTGTCGGCGAGCTGCTGGCGGACGCCCTTGCCGATATTGGTCATGCGCTCGAAATCGGTGACCCCGTTCACGTACATCCAGTTCCAGAGCTGGCTGGCGCGCATGCGCGCCTCGCGCTCGGCAATGCCGCCCTCGACAAGCGTCTGCGCCAGTGCGGCGCGATCGAGCCCGACGAGCGGCTTGCGGGTCTGGCGCGCCGGGCGCGGCGCGGTCGCGTGGTCGAGATTGAGAGCGATGCTCATGGCGGTTCAGGGCTTTCCACAGGGAGCGCGCCCAAAAGACTTAACCCCGGACAGGGCCGGGGTCAGCAAGGCTTGGCGCCCAACATATCTGGTTTGATCGGTCCCTTAGCACAAGAGACCGCTCCGATCTAGCATCCGGTATCGATGGCCTTGGAGGCCGCGGTCGCGCCCGAGAGCGAGAAGGTCTGGGTGACGCGGATACCCTTGTCGGACGTGCCCTCGATGACGAGGGTCGAGCCGGCGCGGATGGCGCTGGCCAGGGCATCGGTCTGGCCGGGATCCTGCAGCCAGGCGGCGTCGTTCTCGGTGAAGAGCTGGAAGACCTGGCTGCCGACGCTGAGTGTTGCCGGGGTATCGGGGGCAAAGGTGAAGCCCGCCACGAGGTTGAGTTCGTTGGTGACGTTCTCGGTGGGGCGATGGGTCAGGTAGAGATAGGCCTGGCCATAGCCATCGGGCGTCGGATTGACGCTCTTGGGCTTGGAAAGCGCAAAGCAGACCGAGCCGGAAGCGTCATTGGCCGCGTAGGAGGACCAATCGCGAAAATCGCCCAGAAGGCGGACGCCCTGAGCCTGGGCGGACGCGGTCAGGAGGGCAAGGCCGGCAAGGAAGAAGGCGGCGCGGCGCTTGTGAGCGAAGTTCATGAAGGCCTCGGAAGTCGAGCGGAAAACGGGCGGACCATAGCGGACCACCCGCCGGGTTTCCAGCCGCAGCTTGGCTTAGCTGCAGGCCTTGTCGATCGCAGCCATCGCCGCGGTGGCGCCGCTGAGCGAATAGGTGTCGCTGGTATTGGTGCCGCGCTGGCTGGTGCCCTTGACCACCAGGTTCGAGCCCGCCTTCATGGCGCCCACAAACCCGCTTTCGTCGCCCGCGCTCGCCAGCCAGGCGGCCGAGCCTTCGGTCACCATGGGGTAGGTCTTGCCATCAATGGCCGCGCTCGCATTGGGCGACTGGGCATTGTAGGGGTAGCCGATAAGCGTCTGGACTTCGTTCTTGGTGCCCAGGCCCTTGCGGTGGATCACGAGGAAATGAATGGGGTCGCGATTGGCGCCCTTCGGTTCACTCGCGCTCGGCTGGGCGGAGATGTAGCAGATCATGCCATTGGCGTCGGTGCCCTGCCAGGCCGTCCAGGCCTTGAACGTCCCAAGGCTCTTGGCACCGGCGTCCTGGGCCAGCGCAGGTGTGAGCCCGCTGACCGCAATGGCGCCTGCCAGAAGTGGGAACAGCAAGCCACGGGTCGAGGATTTCATCGCCAAACCATCCTTGATTTCGTTTGAAGCCGACAAGAGACCGGCGGTGCCGAGGATGCGGCAGACATGGTTACCAAGGTCTCAAAACGCGGCATATTTGAACTAATTTGCCTCTATCATGGTCAAATTTGACCGCAATTTGGCGCGTCCGTTACGCCATGGGGTGTTATCGCCCATAGGATGAATGAATCCTGAACGTCAGCGCTCAGGCAGCGAGCGGATAGCTCTGTTCCACCACATAGGGGCCACCGCCCACAGAATCCCGGCTCGAATAGAGGACGAACCGCCCAACGGGGAAGGCCAAAGGCTCGAAACGCCCGGAAAGCGCCAGGAACCGGGCCAGTTCCTCAGGGGAGGTGCCACGCAGCCGCGCCAGGGTCACGTGGGGGGTGTATTTGCGGCTCTCGGGCTCGAGCCCGATACGCTGGAGCACTCTTTCGTGAGCGGCCTGCAGGCGGGTGAGCGTCTCGTTCATCTCCACACCGGCATAGAGCGCATGGGGCTTGTTGCCTCCGAACGCGCCGAGCTGATTGAGCCGCACCGAGAATGAGAGGCCGTTGGCGAGCCGTTCCAGGCTGTCGCTCACCTCGTTGGCGGTCGAATAATCGACGTCGCCGATGAAGCGCAGCGTGATGTGATAATTTTCAGGATCGATCCAGCGCGCGCCGTGCAAGCCGCCGCGTTTGAGCGAGAGGGCGAAGGCCACCTCTCGGGGGACCTCCAGACCGGTGAAGAGACGAGGCATCAGCTTTCTCCCCGTTTACGCAACCCGATTCGGCACACTCGCCCGAGGACGGTAACACGAATATGACGTGGCGGAAGACCCAAGCACGGCGTCTCAACAGCAAAGCCGGAACCGGAGTTCACATCAGTTTGACCACCTGAGGCAGATGGTCCCGAGCGAGTTAGGGCTTTGTCCTTGAAGTTGAAACCCGCCGCCGCCATATTATGGGCACGTGGCTCAAGTCCTGGACCGTAAGCCACATTTGGTTACGTGAAAGGGAAACCAATGGCACAGTTTGACAGACCGACCATCTCTGCGCGGGCCGGCTCCGCCGCCGCCATTGACGAGGGTCTGCGCAGCTACATGCTGCGTGTCTACAATTACATGGGGCTTGGCCTGGTCGTTACCGGCCTTGTGGCCTGGTTCGCAAATTCCGCCGCGGTGACGACCAATGCCGCGAGCGCTGCCGCGCAGCTCGGCGATGGCACCTACCTCACCAGCTGGGGCGTGCTTCTCTATACCAGCCCGCTGATGTGGGTCGTGGCGCTTGCGCCGCTCGCCTTCGTGCTGGTGCTCAGCTTCGGCATCAACAAGCTCTCGACGGGCGCCGCCCAGCTCACGTTCTGGGCGTTTGCGGCCGTGATGGGCCTGTCGCTCTCGTCGATCTTCATGGTCTATACCGACACTTCGATCGCCAAGGTGTTCTTCATCACCGCCGCCATGTTCGGCGCGATGAGCCTCTGGGGCTACACGACCAAGCGCGACCTGACCGGAATGGGTTCGTTCCTGTTCATGGGCCTGATCGGCATCATCATCGCCTCGATCGTGAACATCTTCTTCAACTCGGGTGCCCTCTCGTTCGGCATCTCGATCGTCGGCGTGCTGGTCTTCGTGGGCCTGACCGCCTACGACACCCAGAAGATCAAGGAAAGCTACTCGGAGGCCTATGGCGCCGACGTGCTGGCGAAGAACGCGATCATGGGCGCCCTGTCGCTCTATCTCGACTTCATCAACCTGTTCCTGATGCTGCTGCGCCTCTTCGGCAACCGCGACTAAACATCAAGGAAACAGGTTCCAGCGATCAAGAAATCTCGTTGGAAGCTTTCAGGGCCACGGTCTACAAGGACCGTGGCCTTTTCCTTTGGAATCAACCTCCGTGTCCCAGCCGCTGCTTCGTCCCTTCACCTGGTCCGATGTGGGCCCCATCACCGCCATCTACTCGCACTACGTCTACAATTCGACGGTCACCTTCGACCTCGAAGCGCCCAGCGAGGCGAAGATGGCCGAGAAATTCGGGCATATGGTCGATGAGGGGCATCCGGTGATCGTGGCCGAGGTCGATGGCGCCGTGCGCGGCTATGCCTATGCCTCCACCTTCCGCCCGCGGCCGGCCTATCGCTTTACCTGCGAGGACACGGTTTACCTCGCGCCCGACGCGATCGGGCAGGGGCTGGGTAGCAGATTGATGGGCGAGCTCATCACCCAGTCGCAGGCGGTCGGGTTCAAACAGATGATCGGTATCATCACCGGTGGCACCGAGGCGTCGATCGCGCTGCATAGGAAGTTCGGTTTCGAGATCCTGGGGCAGTTCCCCCAGCTCGGCTACAAGTTCGATCGGTGGCTGGACATCGTGCATATGCAGCGGGCGCTGTAGGCGTCGTTGCGCAGGATGCGTGCTTGCGGGCGATATTCCCGCTAGCGCCCTTATTTCTGAACTCGGAATTTTCCACGCGCTCCAACTTCCCCGGGCGAAGACCCGGGGCCCATTGCACCCCGCCACTCGAGTGGAGACATCCATGGGCCCCGGCTCTTCGGCCGGGGAAGTCGAGGGTGGGGTGGAGTTTAGTGGCAGCTAGGATGCCGTAGAGGAAGCTGCCGCAGCTGCCTCCTCAAAGCACCTTCCGCATGGGATAGGCCACCAGTGTCAGCCCGGTCTGCGGTTCGCCCACGTCCACCCAGCCGGCTTCCTGGTAGAAGCGGTGGGCGGTGGTGCTGCTGTTGAGAGTGGCGACCGAGAAGCCGCTGTGGCGGAGGGCTTCTTCCATGTGGGCCATTAGGGCGCGGCTGACGCCCTGGAAGCGGTGGCTGGGCGAGACGTAGTTGAGGCGGATCGAGCCATCGGTCATCGTCGCGCCGACGCCGGCGACCTCGCCGTCGATTTCGGCGACGTAGAGCGTGGTGGGGCCGCTTTCGAGCATATCGCGGACGCCGTCTTCGGATTTGTTGCGCAGCCAGCCGGCGAGAACTTCAGGGCGCTGCTGATGGTCGTCCCCGCAAAGCTCCCGGATCGAGGCGATGAGTACCGCGCTCATGGCTGGAATGTCGGCAGAAACCGCCGGGCGCACTTTGGGCGTGGTCACGTGACGACGGCCAGGTGCGGCTCGAGCACGTTGAGCACCAGGCGCAGATCGTGGCCGCGCTTGAGGATGCGTCCCTGCTGGTTGACGACCATGTACTGGCCTTGTCGATTGCGCAGCTTTGGCTGCTTCTCGATGGAGTAGAGCGGACGCTCGGAATTGCGGGCGAAGACCGAGAAGACGGCACGCTCGCGCAGGAAATCCATGGCGTAGTCCCGCCATTCGCTCTTGGCGACCTTGCGGCCATAGACGGAGAGTATCAGCCCCAGTTCGATGCGATCGAAGGCGACATAGGGAACGGGCTTGCTGGGATGGTGGGCGGGTTGTTGCTCGCTCACATGCACAAGGCTGAGCCCCCTGGGGCCACCCTGCTGACCTTCGGCCAACTGCACGATCTCCTGTTCGATCCGGCGGGATGACCGGACGCTTGTCATCGATCAGTCATGATCGCGTTGTTTGCGAGCGGAAGCAAGCCTGTGGGTGCGAGGTCGGCGGCGTCGAGTGTCACATAGCCGATTATGTCTTCGCGTGCGCGAAATTACCCAAATTCGAACACATTGTGTCCGCGCTGGCGCCTGAAAGCACCAGCATAACATCGACATTGCCTCCAGTGGCCGGTGTCCGGGCTGACCGAGCCCCCAAACCATGATGCCCAGACACCGGCCGCCCCTAAAGACCAGTCAGACTAATTTCCTCCCGCCTTGCCCAGGCGGGAGTTTTGTTGTTGGCCTGCCACTATTGCTGAAATGCCGCAGCGCCGAGAATATTTCCCGGTAGCCCGTTTTCCTCTTCCTGGACGATGATCACCGCGCCGTTATTCTTGTCGGTGATGACTTCCGAGAGCGGCAGCTTGAGATGGGCGCCGGCGCCCGGCTCCCACATGCCCACGGCCTGCCGTGACGTGACGACATTGGTGTAGGTCACGCGCTTGCCTTCGTTCTCGCCCTTTTCGATATCGACGTCAGCGCGGTCGACATAGGTCACGAGCCAGACGACGGAATCGCCAAGGCCGGCCTGGCCTTCGATATCGACGGTCAGCATGCCGTTGGACGTATCGAGGGAGACGGGCAGGGAGAGCTTGGTCATCGCCATGGCCGCGTCGATCTCGCGCTGGCGGGAGCCAACCACGCCCTTGAAGCCGTTGACGACCATTTGCGGCGTATAGATGCGGCCGCTGCGCCAGCGGGCGGCGTAGTTCTTCTGGTGGGTCGTATTGGCCTTGGCGCCGAACGTGTCGGGCCAGCCGATATAGTCCCAGTAATCGACATGGTAGGAGAGCGCGATGACGCCCGGTTGCTGCGCCAGCTTGGCAAGCAGGGCATCGGCCGGCGGGCAGGAAACGCAGCCCTGGGAGGTGAAGAGTTCGAGGACCGCCTTGGGCTGGACGCGCACCTCCACCGCATTGGCGGGAAGCGCGAGAACAAGGCCGAGAAAGGTGCCCAGAAGGGGTCGGAAAATCATGGGCAAAGTTCTAGGCAGGGATCGGTGAGAGAGCCAGTCAAATCGATGAGAGGCCATCTTCGCCTACAGATCGCCTCGCCGAGAGGCGGGCGGGGAGTGTTGGCTCCCCGCCGCAACAGGCGTCAGGCGGCGACGAGGTTGCGCAGCACGTAGTGCAGGATGCCGCCATTGTTGAAGTAGTCGAGTTCGTTCTCGGTATCGATGCGGCAGCGGGTCTTCACTTCCGAGATACGGCCGTCCGAGTGGACGATCTTGACGATGACGTCCGAACGCGGGGTCAGGGTCGTGAGGCCCTCGATAGTGACCGTTTCGGTGCCGTCGAGGCCGAGCGTCTGCCAGCTCTCGCCTTCGGCGAACTGGAGCGGCAGCACGCCCATGCCGATGAGGTTGGAGCGGTGGATACGCTCAAAGCTCTGGGCGACGACGGCGCGCACGCCCAGGAGCGTGGTGCCCTTGGCGGCCCAGTCACGCGAGGAGCCGGTGCCGTATTCCTTGCCGGCGAAAATTACCAGCGGGGTATCCGACTTCTGATAGGCCATGGCGGCATCGTAGATCGGCATCTGCTGGCCATTGGGCCCGAGGGTGAAGCCGCCTTCCACGCCCGGCACCATCTGGTTCTTGATGCGGATGTTGGCGAAGGTGCCACGCATCATGACTTCGTGGTTGCCGCGGCGGGCGCCATAGGAGTTGAAGTCCTTGGGCGCGACCTGGTGCTCGGTGAGATAGATGCCGGCAGGGGTCGAGGGCTTGAACGAACCGGCCGGGGAAATGTGGTCGGTGGTGATCGAATCCAGGAAGAGACCGAGCACGCGGGCGTTCTTGATGTCGGTGACCGGCGCCGGAGTTATTTCGAGATGCTCGAAATAGGGCGGGTTCTGGACATAGGTCGAGGACGAGTTCCAGCGATAGGTCTCGCCGCCATCCACTGCGATGCCCTGCCAATGCTCGTCGCCCTTGAAGACGTCCGAATAGCGCTTGGTGAACATCTGCGGGGTGACGTTGGCGCGGACGATGTCGGCGATTTCCTTGTTGGTCGGCCAGATGTCCTTGAGATAGACGGGCTTGCCATCCTTGCCGGTGCCGATCGGATCCTTGGCGATGTCGATCTTGAGCGAGCCGGCCAGCGCATAGGCGACGACCAGCGGCGGGGAAGCGAGGAAGTTCGCCTTGACGTCCGGGTTGACGCGCCCTTCGAAGTTACGATTGCCCGAAAGCACCGAGGCGGCGACGAGGTCACCGGTCTGCACGGCCTTGGAAATGGCCGGCGGGAGCGGGCCGGAATTGCCGATACAGGTGGTGCAGCCATAACCGACGAGGTTGAAGCCGATGGCGTCGAGGTCGGCCTGCAGGCCCGAAGCGGTAAGGTAGTCGGTGACCACCTGCGAGCCGGGGGCCAGCGAGGTCTTTACCCAGGGCTTGGAATTGAGGCCGAGTTCACGCGCCTTGCGGGCGACGAGGCCGGCGGCGACCAGCACCGAGGGGTTGGAGGTATTGGTGCACGAGGTGATGGCGGCGATGACGACGTCGCCGTGGCCGATCGAGAAGTTCTCGCCCTCGACGGCGACCTTGGGGTCGTCGGTCTTAGCGAAATCCTTGACGAGGGAAGCGGCGAACTTGTCCTTGGCCTCGGCGAGGACCAGGCGGTCCTGCGGGCGCTTGGGGCCGGAGATGGAGGGCACGACGGCCGAGAGGTCGAGCTCGAGCGTGTCGGTGAAGACCGGGTCGGGCGAGGAGGTCTCGCGGAACATGCCCTGGGCCTTGGAATAGGCTTCGACCAGCGCGATCCGGTCGGCGGTGCGGCCGGACGTGGTGAGGTAGGAGAGGGTATCGGTGTCGACCGGGAAGAAGCCGCAGGTGGCGCCGTATTCGGGAGCCATGTTGGCGATGGTCGCCTGGTCTTCCAGGGAGAGGTAATCCAGGCCCGGGCCATAGAACTCGACGAACTTGCCGACAACGCCCTTCTTGCGGAGCATCTCGGTGACGGTGAGCACGAGGTCGGTGGCGGTGATGCCTTCGTTGATCTTGCCGGTGAGCTTGAAGCCGATGACTTCGGGGATCAGCATGGTGATGGGCTGGCCGAGCATGGCAGCCTCGGCCTCGATGCCGCCCACGCCCCAGCCGAGGACCGAGAGGCCATTGACCATGGTGGTGTGGCTGTCGGTGCCGACTAGGGTGTCGGGATAGGCGACGGTTTCGCCGTTCTCGTCCTTGGTCCAGACGGTCTGGGCCAGGTATTCGAGGTTCACCTGGTGGCAGATGCCGGTGCCGGGCGGCACGACGCGGAAATTGTCAAAGGCCTGCTGGCCCCAGCGCAGGAATTCGTAGCGCTCGCCGTTGCGCTCGTATTCGAGCTCGACGTTCTGGTTGAAGGCAAGCTGGGTGCCGAAGCTGTCGACCATGACCGAGTGGTCGATGACGAGGTCGACGGGAACGAGCGGGTTGATCTTCTGCGGATCGGCGCCGAGCTTGGCGGTGGCATCGCGCATGGCGGCGAGGTCGACGACGGCGGGGACGCCGGTGAAGTCCTGCATGAGGACGCGCGCCGGGCGGTAGGAGATCTCGTGCTCGCTGGTCTTCTCGGTCAGCCAGGTCACAAAGGCCTTGATGTCTTCCTTGGTGACCGTGCGCCCATCTTCGAAGCGCAGCAGGTTTTCAAGGACGACCTTGAGCGAATGGGGGAGCTTGGAAACGCCGGGCAGGCCGTTCTTCTCTGCTTCGGGAATCGAGAAGTACGTGTAGGTCTTCCCTCCGACCGTCAGAGTGGCCTTCGAATTGAAGCTGTTGAGGGATTGAGTCACGGGACCGCCTATCGCTTTTGGGTTGGCCGCACCGCACCAAATAGCCTGCGACAATAGGACCCAGAAGGGGTCCGGCGGACCAGTTGGGGCGTCTCGGAGATTGGAACCGGTCCAATCTAGTGGGGCTTATAGTCAAATCATTTCGCGCTTGCCAGTACCTGCGTGAGTTCAATAGGACATGTTGCCATGCCCCCGACCACGCATCTGCCCGCCCGCACGCTGAGCGTTTCCGGCCTCGCCCTGCGGCGGGGGGAACGACTGCTGTTCGATGACGTGGGCTTTACGGTCGAGCCGGGCGAGATTCTCCTGCTGCGTGGACCCAACGGGGCGGGCAAGACCAGCCTCATCAAATGCCTTGCCGGTTTCCTGCGCGCCGATGAGGGAAGCGTGGTGGTTTCCGGCCAGGGCGAGGAAGAGCGCTGGCAGGAGGACGTGCACTTTCTCGGGCACCTCTCGGCGGTCAAGGCGCGGCTCAAGGTCGGCGAAAATCTCGGGATCTGGGCGGCGGTCAATGGCGGGGGCGGCTCGGTCGAGGCGGCGCTGGAGCGCGTGGGCCTCGGGGCATTGTTCAACCTCGACGCCGGCTATCTCTCGGCGGGGCAGACGCGCCGCCTGGCGCTGGCACGACTTCTCGTCTCCCCGCGCCCGATCTGGCTGCTGGACGAGCCGACGTCGGCGCTCGACAAGGCCGGGGACCGGCTGGTGGGTGAGTTGATCGACGAGCACCTGGCGAGCGGCGGGCTGGCGGTGGCGGCGACGCATCTGGAACTGCAGATCGCCGATTCCGGTCGCATCAGGACGCTGGAGCTTGGGGCTTGAAGGGTTTTTTCGCGATCGTCGGCCGCGACCTGCGGGTCGCCACGCGGATCGGCGGCGATGCGCTGACGCTGGTGCTGTTCTTCGTGATGGTCGGGTCGATCGTGCCCTTTGCCATCGGGCCGGACAAGGCGATGCTGGCTAAACTCGCGCCCGGGCTCACCTGGATCGCGGCGTTCCTCTCGATTCTGCTCGGGCTCGACCGGCTGTTCCGGAACGATGCCGAGGACGGCTCGCTCCAGCTCTACAAGTTCGCCCGCACGCCGCTCGAAATGGTCGTTGCCGCAAAAGTGATCGCGCATTGGCTGCTGACGGCGCTGCCGCTCATCGTGGCGAGCCCGGTGCTGGCGATCCTGCTCAACATGGATATGGAGACCTGGCTGCGCACGGTGCTGTCGCTGCTGGTCGGCACGCCGGGGCTGGTGGCGCTGGGGGCCATGGGGGCGGCGGTGACCGTGTCCCTGCCGCGCGGCGGGCTCATTGCGCCGGTGCTGATCCTGCCGCTGGCCATTCCGGTCCTGATCTTCGGGTCGTCGGCCATTGCCGGCCAGCAGGCCGGGGCGGCGACCCTGTTTCTTGCGGCAATTAGCCTCGTGCTGCTGGCGCTTGCGCCGTTCGCCGGGGCGCTTGCACTCCGCGTGAGCGAGGAATAGACAACTCACCCATGACTGTGGACCTTGCCCCCAAACCCAATTGGTTCGCCCGGATCGCCAATCCCAGCCAGTTCCTGGGATGGACGCGCCCGTTGCTGTGGCCGCTCACGATCCTGACCGCGATCGCCTTTGCCGTGGGGCTCTATTTAGCCTTCCTCGATTCCCCGCCCGACTACCAGATGGGCGACACGGTCCGCATCATGTACATCCACGTGCCCAATGCGTGGCTGAGCCAGTTCGTCTATGGCGTGATGGCGGTTTCGGCGCTCGGCAGCCTCATCTGGCGCCACCCGATGGCCGACGTCTCGATGAAGGCGGCGGCCCCGCTCGGAGCCGTGTTCACCGCACTGGCGCTCTTTACCGGCTCGCTCTGGGGCCGGCCGACCTGGGGCACGTTCTGGGAATGGGACGGGCGCATGACGTCCACCCTTGTGCTTTTCCTCATCTATCTCGGGCTGATCGCGCTCTGGCGTGCGTTCGAGGACCAGTTGCGCGCCGGGCGCGTGGTGGCGGTCTTTACGTTGATCGGCGCGATCAACATCCCGATCGTCAAGTTCTCGGTCGACTGGTGGCAGACGCTGCATCAGCCTTCGAGCGTCATCACGCCCGATGGCCCGCATATGCCCGGCTCGATCCTTACCCCGCTTCTCGTGATGATGGCGGCCTTCACGCTGCTGTTCGCCACGCTCCAGCTTAAGGCGATGCATACCGAGATCCGGCGCCGGCGCCTGGCCACACTCGAACGGCAGCGAGCTGCCATGGCGGAGGGCGCGAAATGATCGATCTCGGACCGCATGCCGTCTTCATCATCTGGGCCTATATCGGGGTGGCTGCCGCGGTGGTCGGGCTCGTCGTCTGGACGGTCGCTTCCGGGTGGCGGGTCGAGGGGCGCATTGCCGAACTCGAGGCCCAGGGCGTCCGCCGTCGCGCGGAGAAGGCTTCTTGAACCGTTTCGTCCTGCTTGCCCTGCCGCTGATCGCGCTCGTTGCGCTGGTGGCAGTGTTCGCCACGAGCCTCAATCGCGATCCTAGCCTGGTACAGTCGGTGCTGATCGACAAGCCTGCCCCGCAATTCGCGCTGGCAGCCGTCGAGGGGCTCAACGCGCCCGGCTTCGATACCGAAGCGCTCAAGGGCGAGGTGACGGTGGTCAACGTCTTCGCCTCATGGTGCATCCCCTGCCGGGCCGAGCATCCGGTGCTGACCCAGCTCAAGGCGGCGACGGGCGTGCGGCTCTTCGGCATCAACCAGAAGGACGCGCCCGAGAATGCGACGGCGTTCCTCAGGGAGCTGGGCAACCCCTATGACAAGGTGGGTGCCGACCGCGACAACCGGGTATCGATCGACTGGGGCGTCTATGGCGTGCCAGAGACGTTCGTGGTGGACCGGAACGGGGTCATCACCTTCAAGCATGTGGGGCCGATGACGCCCGAAACGCTGACGCGGGACATGATCCCGGCCATCCAGAAAGCAGAAGCGCGCACCTAGACGCCGGCACGGATTGCTCCGGTCGGGTTTGCTGGTGGTTCCTTGGCGGCTCGGGGTGAGGTTTGCCTCAAGTCTATGTTTGCTAGCGATGTATGCGAGGCATGGCCTCGCCCCTTGAGCGTTTGAGGTTTCGACAAGCCCGTTCACGCAAGTTGCCCGCGAGCGCACTCCGGGCCGGTCACGTCACTCTTAGGCCGTAAGCCCAGGCGCCCCCGGGCTTCCCCCAACTCCCAGACCCTGGCGGCAGGGCGAGAGACGCGTGTGCACGATTGCGCGTCTCCAGTCCTGCCGCCAGCCGCCGCGGCACTGCGTACTGTGCCTCGCCGTTGGCGGAGGGATGGGAGGAGTATGCGGGAGGGTGGTGGGGGCGGGGATAAGTTTTTTGGCACGGTCGTTCTTGCTCTCCGGATACCCTCGTTCTCACCCCGCCACCTTACTTCCCCGGACTTGATCCGGGGCCTATTGCACCGCTCCACTCGAGTGGAGGGATCCGTGGGCCCCGGCTCTTCGGCCGGGGAAGTGCGGTGGGTGGGGGGAGGGAGGGGTAGGAGGCAGTAAATGGGAAATGGTGAGGACGGAACGACGATCAGACAGAGGTCATGAAGCGAGCCGCTTTGCGTGATCTCTCCGGCAGGTCTCCCTCCCCCTTGCGGGGAGGGGATAGGGGTGGGGGTGCACAAACTAGAAGTTTGAGGCTCAGCCCCCTCAATCCCCTACAACGGGAGGAAGCCGTGGAGTCGCGAGAACGATTACTCGGTAGATGGATAGCTCCGCGCCCGCTTGCTCACCCCCACCCCTGTCCCCTCCCCGCAAGGGGGAGGGAGACCTGCTGGCGTGATCGTGCCGGCGGTCGGTACGTTTGCGGTGGGAGGAATCCGGTCTAGGCCGTCTTCGGGGGCTGTTCCGGTTCGAGCGCGTATTTCTGCAGCAGCGGGAGCTGGAACATGGTGAAGACCACGGTGATGGGCATGGTGGCCCAGACCTTGAAGCTGACCCAGAGATCGGTGGAGAAGTTGCGCCAGATGAGTTCGTTGAGGACGGCCATGACGACGAAGAAGAGGCCCCAGCGGAGCGTCATGATGGTCCAGCCTTCGGGCTTGAGCTTGTAGACTTCGCCGAAGACGTATTTGAGCAGGGATTGCTTGAAGAGGAGGCCGCCCAGGAGCACCACCGCGAAGAGCGAGTTGGTGATGGTGGGCTTCATCTTGATGAAGGTGTCGTCCTGGAGCCAGAGGGTGAGGCCGCCGAAGACGAGGACTACGACGCCGGTAACGAGCGGCATCACCGCGATCTTGCGCAGGAGCAGCCAGGAAAGCAGGAGAGAGACTGCCATCGCACCCATGAACCAGGCGGTGGCCGCGAAGATGTCGGCGCGGGCATTGGCGACGAAGAAAACCACGAGCGGGCCCAGTTCCAAGGCGAGCTTGGTGAGCTGGGGACGCAGTTCGTCCCAGTTGGGCTCGGCCGCCTTGGCTTCGGGCTTGGTGTTCTCGGTGGTCATTATGCTTCGTCCTTGCCGGCAATGGCCGCTGCGAATTCCGACGCCTTGAAGGGCTGGAGGTCGTCCACACCCTCGCCGACGCCGATGAAATGCACGGGCAGGCCGAAGCGCCGCGCGATGGCGACAAGGATGCCCCCGCGCGCGGTGCCGTCAAGCTTGGTCATCACCAGACCCGTGACCCCCGCACGTTTGCCGAAGATTTCGACCTGATTAAGGGCGTTCTGGCCGGTGGTGGCGTCGAGCGTGAGCAAAACCGCGTGAGGAGCGGTCGGATCGACCTTCCTGATGACGCGCACGATCTTTTCGAGCTCGCTCATCAGCTCATCGCGGTTCTGCAGGCGCCCGGCCGTATCGATGATGAGGACATCCTTGCCCTCTTCCCTGGCGCGGGTCACCGCATCGAAGGCGAGGCCAGAGGCATCCGAGCCGGCGGGCTTGGTGACGACCGGCGCGCCGGTACGGCGGCCCCAGATTTCGAGCTGCTCGATAGCGGCGGCGCGGAAAGTGTCGCCGGCCGCGAGCATGACGGTGCGGCCCTCGGCGGCCAGTTTCTGGGCCAGCTTGCCGATAGTGGTAGTCTTGCCCGAGCCGTTGACCCCGACCATGAGGATGACGAAGGGTTTTTGGGCCTTGTCGATGACCAGCGGCTGGGCCACGGGGGCGAGCGCCTTGCCGACTTCCTCGGAGAGGACGGCGCGGACGTCATCGCCCGAAATGTCCTTGTCGAAGCGGTCGCGGCGCAGGGTCTCGACGATGGCGCTGGTGGTGTCCATGCCGAGGTCGGCCTGCAGCAGCACGTCTTCGAGCTCGTCGAGCGTCGCCGCATCGAGCTTGCGCTTGGTGAAGACCGAGGTGATGCCGCCGGTGATCTGGTCGGAGGAGCGCTTGAGGCCCGAGGTGAGGCGCTGGAACCAGCTTTGGCGCGGGGTGGCGGCGGGTGGTTCGGCGACCGGCGCGGGCGCGGCAGCCTGCTCGGCTTCCTGTACGTCCTCGACGTAATCGAGCGTGGTTTCGGGTGGGCCGGGCGGAAACGGGCGCTCTTCCTCTTCGGGAGCGGGCGCAGGTTCGGGTGCGGGCGGCGGCGCGGGGGACTCCTCGGCCGGCTCGGGAATGGGCGTGGCGGTGGCCGGGGTCAGCTCGACCGGGGCGATGGCCTCGGGCGGAGCCGGCGGCGCGGGAGGGGGCCCCTCGGTAGCGGGCTCGGGCGGCAGAGCCTCGGCCGCCTCGCGGTCGGTCTCGGCCTGCGCTTCCTCGGTCTCGCGGCGCTCGCGGAAGGCGTCGAGTTCGTCGGTGGAGGTGGCGACTTCTCCGGTGGCGCGCTTGAGGGCGTCTTCGGTTTCGGCGTCCGCCTGCGGCTGGGGCTGGTTGCCGCGGCCGAAGAGGCGGCCGAAAAAGCCGGGTTTTTTGGTCTCGCTCATGCGGCGGACCTCACGGCGTCCCCGACAAGGCCATCGACCGACGCCCTGGTGATGCGGACCGGGACGATCTGGCCGGGTTCGGCGCCGGGCACGGCAACGGGCATGAACTGCTCGGTGCGGCCCAGGCCATCGCGTTCGACCAGCACGCTTTCGATCTTGCCGACGCGGGAGGCGGCGAGCTTGCGGAACTGCTTTTCGCCTTCGGCGCGCAGCAGGGCGGCGCGGTCGCGAGCGATACGCTTGTCCACCTGCGGCATGCGCGCGGCAGGCGTGCCGGGGCGCGGGCTATAGGGGAAGACGTGGAGATAGGTGAGATCGGCTTCCGAAACGATGCGGAGGGTGTTTTCGAACATCTCGTCGGTTTCGGTGGGGAAGCCGGCGATGATATCGGCGCCGAAGACCATTTCGGGGCGGAGCGCGCGCAGCTTGTCCACGATATGGAGCGCATCGGCGCGCAGGTGCCGGCGCTTCATGCGCTTCAAGATCATGTCGTCGCCGGACTGGAGCGAGAGATGGAGGTGCGGCATCAGGCGCTTGTCGGACGCTATGGCATCATAGAGCGCGTCGTCGGCCTCGATGGAATCGATGGAAGAAATCCTGAGGCGCGGCAGGTCGGGGACATGGCGCAGGATCGATTGCACCAGCTTGCCCAGGGTCGGCGTGCCGGGGAGGTCGGGGCCATAGGAAGTGATGTCGACGCCGGTGAGCACGATCTCGCCATAGCCGTTATGGACGAGGCGCTTGATCTGGTCGACGACGAGGCCCATGGGCACCGAGCGCGAGGGGCCGCGGCCATAGGGGATGATGCAGAAGGTGCAGCGGTGATCGCAGCCGTTCTGGACCTGGACGAAGGCGCGGGCGCGGCCATCCATGCCTTCGATGAGGTGCCCGGCAGTCTCGCGGACACTCATGATGTCGTTGACCTGCACCTTGTCGTTGAGCTGCATGCCGAAAACCATGGGCTTATAGCTCTCGGCCTTCATCTTGTCGGCATTGCCGATGACGAGGTCGACTTCCGCCATGTCGCCGAAGGCGCGGGCCTCGGTCTGGGCGGCGCAGCCGGTGACGATGATCTTGGCGTCAGGGTGGTCGCGGCGAGCCTTGCGCACGGCCTGCTTGGCCTGGCGCACGGCCTCGGAGGTCACCGCGCAGGTATTGATGATGATGGCGTCCGACAGCCCGGCCTTTTCGGCCTCGGCCTTCATGACCTCGGATTCATAGGCATTGAGGCGGCAGCCGAAGGTGAGGGTTTCGATGCTCATGCGGCCCGGCCCGGCAGAAGGTTTTCGGGAAGCGTGCCTTCCCATTCGAGCGTCCAGGGCCCGGTCATCAGGATATGGTCGTCGGCGCGCCACTCGATGCCGAGCGGGCCGCCGGGGAGTTCGATGGTGACCTTGCGGTCGGCAAGGCCCTTGCGGGCGGCGGCGACGCCGACGGCGCAGGCGGCGGTGCCGCAGGCCAGCGTCAGGCCCGCGCCCCGCTCCCAGACGCGCACCTTGATGCGGTCGGGCGCCAGCACCTGGGCGAGCGAGATATTGGCGCGCTCGGGGAAGATCGGGTGGTTTTCGAGCAGCGGGCCGAAGCGGTCGAGTTCGTAGGTGTCGGGATCGCGGTCCACCCAGAAGATGGCATGCGGATTGCCGACATTGACGACGGACGGCGTGTGCAGGACGGGCGCGTCGATGGGGCCGATCTGGAGCTCGATGCCGGTGGTGTCGGCGAATTCCTCGGCCAGCGGAATCTGGTCCCAGCCAAAGCGCGGCTTGCCCATGTCGACGGTGATGAGATCGCCGCCGGCATTGAAGATTTCGAGCAGGCCCCCATCGGTCTCGACCGTCATGTGGTCCTTGCCGGTGGCGCGGTTGAGGAAATGGGCGACGCAGCGCGTGCCATTGCCGCAGGCGCCGGCGACCGAGCCGTCATTGTTGAAGATCTTGATATAGGCCTCGGTGCCGTCGGCGCGCGGGGGATAGACCACCATCATCTGCTCGAAGGCGGTGCGATCCTCGCCGGCGACGGCGCGCGCGACAGCGCCGGTCATGGTGGCAGCGCCATCGCGCATGTCCACGACCAGGATCTCGTTGCCCAGACCGTTCATCTTCAAAAACGGAGTGCCGCTCACTTTGGCCTCGTTGCTTAGCTTGAGCCTCTATATGGCGGAAACAGCGTGCAATTGCCAGCCTCGGTGCCGTCATGGCGGGGTTGCTGTTGTCGCGGGGACGCTTAGGTGCGGCTTAACCAGTTCACGAGGCAAACCCCCGCAGGCACAGGGAAACCGCTATGGTCCGGCCATGGTTTGGGTTCCCGATTTTATCCCGGGTTGCGGCGAAGGGGCGGCGTCATGAGCGCCGAAATCGCCGATCCGTTCGCTGCGCCGTTGTCGGTCGCGGGCGAGGCGCCGTCGTGTCTTGCTTCAATTGAAGACGTGCCGGTGGCCGAGTGGGAGGCGCTGGCCGACCGCGCCCTCGAAACCAATGCCTTTTTCGATCCGGCCTATAGCCGGGCCGCTTTCTCGCTTGCCGCTTCGGGCGGCGGGGGCAAGGCGCTGCTGGCGCGCGCCGGCGGGCGGCTGGTGGCGCTGCTGCCGGTGGTCTGGGCCAGCGCGGCGTTTCGCCTGCCGCTGCCGGTCCTCGTCGCCAGGCAACCCTATTCGCCGCTGACGGCGCCGCTGCTCGCTGCCGATGAGCCGCTGGCGGCCGCCGAAGCCCTGCTGGACGCGGTCGCGGCGAGCGGCGCGCGGCTGCTGGACCTGCCGGCCTTGCCGCTCGACGGCGCGGCGGGCAAGGCGCTGCTCGCGGTTCTCGAGAGGCGCGGCATTCGCCCGGTCTGTCTCGAAACGCACGAACGCGCAGCGCTCGATGCCAGCCAGGATGCCGAGACCTATCTGCGCGACGCGATGGGCGGCAAGAAGCTCAAGGAATTGCGGCGGCTGCGCAACCGGCTCGACGACGAAGGCACGGTCGCCTTTGCGCTGGCGCGGATGCCCGACGAGATCGCGGCGGCGCTGGAGCGGTTCCTCGTGCTCGAAGCCTCGGGCTGGAAGGGCAAGAGCGGTACCGGGCTGGGGCAGGACGCCGGTGACGCCGCCTTCGTGCGGGCCATGGCGCAGGGTCTGGGTCGGCGCGGCGCCTTCGAGGTGCTGGAGCTGACGCTCGACGGGCGCGCCATCGCCTCGGGTCTCGTCATGCGGCAAGGCCGGACGGCGTTCTTCTTCAAGATCGCCTATGACGAAAAGCTGTCGCGGTTCTCCCCCGGCGTGCAGCTGACGCTCGAACTCACCCGCCAGCTCTGTGCCGACGAGATGATTACCTTCGCCGATTCCACCGCCGATGCCGGCCATCCGATGATCGACCATATCTGGCGTGAGCGCCTGCGTGTCGCCGACATGCTGGTGCCGCTGCGCGCCAGCGATCCGCTGGCCGGCGGGTTGATCCTCCTGTTGCGCCTGCGCCGGGCGGCGCGGGAGCAGGCCAAGCGCATTTTCAGACATTTCAAGTCTTTGAGGGAAAAACGCCAATGAACAAGGTCATGAATGCCGAGGTTCTGAGCGCCGACGACTCCGCGTTCGCCAACCTCTTTCCGCTAAAACCCTTCCGCATCCGCCACGGCTTCGTCGACGATCCGCGCCTGACGCTTCCGGCCATTCTCGACCTCGTCAAGCAATTGCCGCGCGACCGGATCGAATACAATTCGGGCAAGGCGGCGGTAAGTCAGGACCCGACGAGCACGCCGCTGGTGGATCTTTCGCCCGAGGACGTGGTGCAGAAGATCGAGACGGCGGGCGCCTGGATGGTGCTCAAGCGCGTCGAGATTCACCCCTCCTACCGGGCGCTGCTCGAAGAGGCGCTGATGTCGGTGGCGCGGGCGCAGGGCCATCGCAGCCTCACCGAGGCCGGGTTCACCGATATCCAGGGCTTCCTCTTCGTGTCCTCGCCGGGTTCGACCACGCCCTTCCACCTCGACAGCGAAGACAATTTCTTCATCCAGGTGCATGGCGAGAAGTTCTTCAACATCTATGACAACGAAGACCGCTCGATCGCCACGGAAGACCAGATCGAGCACGCCATCACCAAGCACCGCAACCTCAAGTTCGACGAAAGCTTCGAGGCGCGCGGCATGCATAACCGGCTGCTGCCGGGCGAGGGCGTGTTCGTGCCCTATATCTGGCCGCATTGGGTGCGCACGTCCGACACCTATTCGATTTCGGTGGCGATCACCTGGAAGACGGCGGTGGTGAAGCGCCGCAACGATCTTTACGTCGCCAATTCCATGCTGCGCGATCGTGGCTTTCCGCAGAAGGCGCCGGGCACGTCGCCGGGCTGGGATGCGGTCAAGCTCGGCGCGTTCCGCGTCATGGCGGGGATTGCGGCGCCGCTGCGCAAGAGCGAGTCGCTGCGCCGGGTGATCCGGTCGCTCGTGCTCGGCAAGGACGCGAATTATTATTATCGGGACAAGAAGAAGACGGGGATGTGAGGGCTGGGGGCTCTGCCTGTCGAGTTGCCTCGGCACGGCCTTGCCACCACCACTGGACTTCCCCGGACTTGATCCGGGGCCTATTGCACCTTCCCGTTCGAGTTGAGTCATCCGTGGGCCCCGGGTCTTCGCCCGGGGAAGTGCGGGGGTGGGGAGAGTGCGGCGGGTGGGGAGAATGCGGGGTGAATAAGTCGGTGCGGAAAGCAGTCGGGCGGCCTTTTGGCCGCCTTTTTCGTCAGCGCCTGCGCAGGTTGTGCAGCATCTTGCGGATGGATTGGGCGAGGTTCCAGAGCCTGGGGTTCTGCTTGATGGCGCGCTTGGCACCCTGGCTGGCCTTGAGCCCGAGGGCGGCGAGGTGGCCGGCGGGGGTCAGGGGGATGAGGGTGTCGAAGAGCGGCTCGGGCGCCGTCCAATCCTGTTTGTAGTCGAAATCGCCGATGCCCATGTCGAAGGTCTCGATACCCGACGTGGTGAGTTCGTCCATGAGCCTGGCGACGAGGATGCTCATCAGGCTGTATTTGGCGGCCGGGCCGCTGGCGGTCGAGTTGATATATTGGGAATAGTGGCGGCCCGCGAAGGCGCCACAGGTGGTGGCGACGATGTCCTCGCCTGCGTAGAGGGCGTGGAAGCAGAGGGCGGGGTGCTCTTCCGTGAAGCCCTCGGTGGCAAGGTGCTTGAAGAAGCGCACGAAGCTTGCTTCCGCAAAGAGGTTGCCGACGCCCATCTGGTCGAAGCGTTCGCCGCGCTGGGCGAGGAAGGCGGCGTGGACACGGTCGAGTTCGTCGGATGTGGTGATGCGGCGCAGTTCCACCTTGCCCAGCATTTCCTCGAGCCGCCGCTCGCCGCGCTTGATGTTGCCGCGGCGCTTGTGGGTCAGGCGGTGCTCGATATAGGGCACCGGGGTCGGGCCGATGGTGGCGGTATAGAGATTGTTGGGGCCGGGATCGGCGGCGACCGCGAGGACGGGGTTGGGCCGGCCGGCCCATTGGCGCGGCTGGTTGAAGAGGCAGACGAGATCGAGCGTGCCGACCAGCTCGCGCACTTCATCGAGGACCCAGCCCAGCCATTCGGGCGAGATATCGGTGCCGGGGACGAAGGCCAGCCAGTCGCTGTTGGAAATGTCGGAGCCGAGGAACCGGGCGATCGAAAAGCCGGAGCGGCGTTCGACGATCAGTGGCAGCAGGGCTACCGGGCGAGCGTCGTCATGGACGACGACGATGGCGATGCGGCCTTCGCGTTCGAGGCCGGACTCGAGGAGCGCCCTGATCCAGTCATAGCGCTGGTAGGGCGTGAGGATGCCGGTGGCTTCGATTGCGCGCCAATCCGCTTCCGCCTCGGCAAGGCTGCCGTGGACGACGACCGGAGCGGGGGCGCTTGCGGCGCCCTGCGGCTGGGATCGGAGCGACTGGACGGACAATCGGCGGCCCTTCGGTGGAAATTGCTGCATCGTCAATAGCATGGCCGGGAGGACAAGAGGTTAACCGGGTGGCGGACCGATATCGGCAAGGCGGGAGGGCCGAACGGGCCGGATTTGCCGCGCATGAATTGACTCGGATGCCCCTTCGCGCCTATAAGGCCCGCGATCTCAGGACCAAGACCTGAATTCGAGCCACTAGTCTGCCCGGGAGGCAGGCGGTCACCACCCGTCAGCGCGTTGCGCCCACGGGTGTATTTTGGTTTTGGACGGGATTACCCATATCTTCGTGGCCCGCCCACGAAGAAAGGACCAAAGAGCATGTTTGAAAGTCTAAGCGACCGCTTAGGGAAAATCTTCGATGGCCTGCGGGGCCGTGGCGCGCTCTCCGAGAACGACGTCAACGAAGCGCTGCGCGAAGTTCGCCGCGCGCTGATCGAGGCTGACGTTTCGCTCGAAGTGGTCCGTGCCCTCGTCGAGCAGGTGCGCGAGCGCGCCGTCGGCGTGGAAGTGACCCGCTCGGTGACCCCGGGCCAGCAGGTCGTCAAGATCGTTCACGACGAGCTGGTGCGCGTGCTGGGCGAAACCGCCGTGCCGCTCGATACGGCCACGACGCCGCCGGCGACCATCCTGATGGTGGGCCTCCAGGGCTCGGGCAAGACCACCACCACCGCCAAGATCGCAAAGCGCCTCAAGGACAAGCAGAACAAGAAAGTTCTGATGGCCTCGCTCGATACGCGCCGTCCGGCCGCGATGGAGCAGTTGCGCGTGCTCGGTACGCAGATCGGCGTCGATACGCTGCCGATCGTGCCGAGCGAAACGCCGGTGCAGATCGCCCGGCGCGCCGCCCGCGAGGGCAAGCTCGGCGGCTATGACGTGCTCATGCTCGATACGGCGGGCCGCACGCATATCGATGAAGAACTCATGGCCGAGACCGCCGAGATCAAGGCGGTTTCCGATCCTCATGAAGTGTTGCTGGTCGCCGATGCGCTGACCGGCCAGGACGCCATCAATCTCGCCCGCTCGTTCGACCAGCGGGTCGATCTCACCGGTATCGTGCTCACACGCGTCGACGGCGATGGCCGTGGCGGCGCGGCGCTCTCGATGCGCGCGGCGACGGGCAAGCCGATCAAGCTCATCGCCACCGGCGAAAAGATGGATGCGCTCGAGGACTTTTATCCCTCGCGCATCGCCGACCGCATCCTCGGGATGGGCGACATCGTCTCGCTCGTCGAGAAGGCCGCCGAAACCGTCTCTGCCGAAGACGCGCAGAAGATGGCCAAGAAGCTCAAGAAGGGTCAGTTCGACCTCGAAGACCTTCGCGGCCAGCTGCTGCAGATGAAGAAGATGGGCGGCATGGGCGGGCTGATGGGCATGATGCCCGGTGTCGGCCAGCTCAAGAAAGCCATGGCAGGCGCCAATATCGACGAGAAGATTTTCGATCGTCAGGTCGCCGTCATCAATTCCATGACCAGGAAGGAACGGGCCAATCCCGACCTTCTCAACGCCTCTCGCCGCAAGCGCATTGCCGCCGGCGCGGGCGTCGAGGTCTCCGAAGTCAACAAGCTCATGAAGCAGCACCGCCAGATGGCGGACATGATGAAGAAGGTCTCCAAGGGCGGCCTCGGCTCGCTCGCCGGGATGTTCGGCGGCAAGATGGGCGGCATGATGCCCGGTCTTGGCCAGATGCCCGACATCTCCAAGATGGACCCCAAGCAGATCGAGGAAATGGCGCGGCGCGCCGGCATCGACCCCAAGTCGATCCCGCAGCAGCTGCCGGGCGACATTTCCGACAAGCTGCCGACCGATGTCGGCAAGCTCCTCAAATCGGGTTCGGGCAGCGGATTGCCCGGACTTGGCGGCGCCTCGCGCTTCCCTAACCTTCCGGGTTTGGGTGGCGGCTTCGTGCCGAAAAAGAAATAACCCAACGCGAAACAGACAAAGCCAGATTCAGGAGTAACCATGGCCCTCAAGATTCGCCTCGCCCGCGCCGGTACCAAGAAGCGCCCGTTCTACCACATCGTGGTTGCCGACGCCCGTTCGCCGCGCGATGGCCGCTTCATCGAGAAGCTGGGCACCTACAACCCGCTGCTCAACAAGGATGCCGAGAACCGTATCGTGCTGAACACCGAGCGCGCTCAGCATTGGCTCTCCGTCGGCGCCCAGGCGACCGACCGCGTCGAGCGTTTCCTTGACGCCGCGGGCCTCCTGAAGCGCGAAGCCCGCAACAACCCGGAAAAGGCCGTGCCGGGCGCCAAGGCGACCGAGCGTGCCGAAGCCCGCGCTGCTGCCGCTGCCGCCGCCGAAGAAGCCAAGAACGCTCCGGCCGAAGCCGCCGAAGAAGCCTCGGCCTAATCCGCCATGGTTGGGGGCAAAGCGGACGACAAGAACCGCCTGCTGCTGGGCCGCATCGGTGCGGCCCACGGCATCAAGGGCGAAGTGCGCATAACCCCCTTTACCGGCGAGCCGCTGGCCATTGCCAGCTACGGCCCGCTGGATACCGACAAGCCGGGCGTGCGGATCGAGATCGCATCCGCCCGCTCATCGGGCAACGTCGTCATCGCCCGCATCAAGGGTGTATCGGACCGCAACGAGGCGGAAAAGCTCAACGGGGTCGATCTCTATGTCGACCGCGCGCGCCTGCCCGAAACCGACGACGAGGACGATTTCTACCATGCCGACCTTATCGGGCTCGAAGCCCGGCTCACCGACGGGCGCGTGCTCGGCGAAGTGATTTCGGTGCCCAATTTCGGGGCCAGCGACCTCATCGAAGTGCGTGACGGGCGGAGCGGGGACACGTTCCTCTTCCCGTTCACGCGCCAGGTCGTGCCGGAGGTGCGGATCGCGGACGGCTATCTCGTCATCGAGCCGCCGGTCGAGACCGGGCCGGGCGAGGCCGAGGAGCCCAATTGAGCTTTGCTGCCGATGTCATCACGCTGTTTCCGGACCTGTTTCCGGGCCCGCTAGGGGCCTCGGTGCTGGGGCGCGGCATGGCCGATGGCCTGTGGTCGCTCAAGGCCACGCAATTGCGCAGTTTCGCGCATGACCGGCATCACACCGTGGACGATACGCCGTCCGGCGGCGGGGCGGGCATGGTGCTCAAGCCAGACATTCTGGCTGCTGCCATCGATGTGATTGCGCCCGAGGGCGATCCGCGACCTAAGATACTCATGAGCCCGCGTGGGAAGCCGCTGACGCAGGTGCGCGCCAGGGAACTGGCGCTGGGGCCGGGGGCGGTGATCGTCTGCGGGCGGTTCGAGGGCGTCGACCAACGGGTGATCGAGGCGCGTCAGCTCGAAGAGATTTCGATAGGCGATTATGTGCTCGCCGGTGGGGAAGTGGCGGCCATGGTGCTGCTCGAGGCCGTGGTGCGGCTGATCCCGGGCGTGCTCGGCGGAGCCGACAGCCATGCCGATGAGAGTTTCGAGAACGGGCTGCTGGAGTATCCGCAATATACGCGGCCGCAGGTCTTCGAGGGGCGCGAGATCCCGGCGGTGCTCACGTCGGGGGATCACGGCAAGATCGCCAAGTGGCGCCGGGAGCGGAGCGTGGAGTTGACCAAGGCGCGGCGGCCGGATCTGCTGGAGGAGTAATTCCTCGCGCCGGTTCAGGATACGGGAAGGGCAGCGGCCGGGTGGTCGCTGCCCTTTGCGTTTCAGCCCTTGGCGAGGAGCTTTTTCAGCTTCTCGATCGCGACCGTGGAAGACTCCTGGTAGGCGATGGTGCCTTCGAACTCGCCCTTGGAGTTGAGCAGGAACACCGAGGCGGTGTGGTCCATGGTGTATTCGCCATCGACGCCGGGGACCTTCTTGGAATAGACGCGCCAGGCCGAGAGGATCTTGGCGATTTCCTCGGGCGTGCCGGTGATGCCGGTGACGCGGTCGGTGACCGAGGCCACGTAGTCCTTGATGACCTCGGGCGTGTCGCGCTCGGGATCGACGGTGACGAAATAGCCCTTGAGCGGCTGGCCCTCGTCGCCGAGCTGGGCGAACCAGGCGGCCATGTCCGAGAGCGTGGTCGGGCAGACGTCGGGGCAGTGGGTATAGCCGAAGAACAGCATCGAGGGCGCGCCCTTGAAGCTGGCTTCGGTCACCGGGCCGCCATTGCCATCCACCAGGCTATAGGTGCCGGCGCCGAACGTGCCGGCCTGGCCGGTGCCGGGCACCTTGACCAGGAAATAGGCCGCGGTGGCGATGAGCGCGAGGGCGACCACGGCCGCCCAGAGCCCGATGCGGACAGTGCGCAAGGTCATTCCCATTTCGACTCCTACATCTTCATATGGTCGTGGGCCGGCGCGTCAGCGCTGGCGGCCATGACTGGGAGCTTGATTTCGACCGGGCCCGCCTTCTCGAAGGTCAGGGTGACCGGCACTTCGTCGCCTTCCTTGAAGGCGCCGTTGAGCTTCATGAACATCAGGTGCAGGCCGCCCGGAGACAACGCGACCGATTGCCCCGCCGGAATTTCGACACCATCGGGAAGCTCACGCATCTTCATGACGTCGCCTTCCATCTTCATCTCGTGCACCTGGACCGAGCCGGCGGCAGGCGAACTGGCGGAGACGAGGCGGTCTGCCTCGCTACCCTTGTTGGTGATGGTCACGTAGCCGCCGCCGACCGGTTGGTTGGGCAGCGTGGCGCGGGCGAAGGGTTCGGTGAGCTCGAGATTGCCCACGGTCACGGGCGCGGACATGTCCATGCCGCCCATATTCATGTGGTCGTGTTCGCCGCCAGCAGCCGCCGGGGTGACGGTGACGGTGGGGGCGGGATGTTCAAGGGTATGCGGGTTCTGGCCGGGACCTGCGATCTCGTTCCAGGTCACCTCGGTGGCGCCGCACTTCTGGGTGGTGATGAAGAGGGCGGGGGTCTCGGCGTCAAAGCCCTGGAACTGGCCCTGGACGGTGAATTCGTCGAACTGGTCATCGGGCAATGAACCACCGCTCCAGGTGATTTCGAGAGCGCCCGAGGTCACAGGGGTGCCGTGATTGTCGTAAGCCCTGGAATAGTCGCCCTTGGTGATGGCGATCTGCCAGCCGGCCTTGGCCATGGGCTTGGCGTTGACGAAGCCCTCGGGGAGCTTGATCGAGACCGTATCGGTGGCCGCCCCGTCACAGCCATGCGGGATGGTGACGACGGCCTTGACGGTCGCGTTGTTGGCCGCAGTCGCGGGCGAAATGCCGGCATGGGCAAAGGCCGAACCGACCGTGGAAAGCACGAGGGCTGCGCCAGCGAGGGCGCCAAAGGAAAGCTTATGCATCTTGATACCTGAATCTGGATTGGAAAGGGAAAGACCAAAACGGATTCAGACGAGAGGCGGGCCTCGCGCACTTGGGGCGAGGCGGTAGGTCTCGTGGGCGAAGGCCTGCTCGACCGGCGCGTAGTAGATGCGTGCGACAGCCAGGAAGGCCGGTTCGGCACAGGTCGGGGCAGGGGGGATGGCGAGATCGAAGCCGATGCGGCAGGCATGGCAGGGGACATGGTCGCCCTGGTCGCCATTGGCGTCCTGCGCGCAGAGGATCGGCACGGTGCCGTCGGCCATGACGTAGGGCTCGAGGTCCGGCGTATAGGCGATGGCGACGCCGGTGCCGTGCGAGAAATTGAGGCAGATGAGGGCGAGCACCAACACGGCGCGCAGCACATCCCTGGCCAGCAATTTCCGTTCGCTGAGGCGCAAAACCGTCTCCTGTCGACGGCGGCTGTTTAGCTCAACTCCGCTGCGCTGTCATGCGGCAAAATACCCGCAGGGGCCGTTGAAATGATCGAGGGGACCTGACATGACTGATGGGCGAGTGGGTCGCCAATGGCGGGAAGTTTCGGGCATAGCCCGCAGGGAGCAGCAAGCATGCGTGCGCTTTTGGTTTTTCTCGTTGCCGTCCTTACGCCTTCGGTGGCGCTGGCCCATACCGGGCATGGCGACGCATCGGGCCTGGTCCACGGCTTCATGCATCCGATCGGCGGGCTCGATCACATTCTCGCCATGGTGGCCGTGGGCGTCTTCGCCTTCGTGCTCGGCGGGCGGGCGCTCTGGATGGTGCCGCTGGCCTTTGTCGGCATGATGGTCGTCGGTTTCGGGCTGGGCGCGACGGGTGTCGAGCTGCCGTTTGTCGAGCTGGGCATCGCGCTTTCGAGCATCGTTATCGGTGGAGCTGCGGCGTTCGGGCGGCCGATGCCGGTGGCCGGCGCGATGGCGCTGGTGGGGGTCTTTGCCGTATTCCATGGCCATGCGCACGGGGCCGAGATGCCGGCGGACGCCAGCGGGATCGAATATGCGCTCGGCTTCGTCGTGGCGACGGCTTTGCTGCATGCAGCCGGCATCGGCGCGGCGATGGGTGGCGCACGGCTGGCAGGCCGATTTGGCAAGGGGCTGGCGCAGGTTGCAGGGGCGGTCTTCGCAGCGGGCGGACTGGGCGTTCTGGCCGGCTGGCTCTGAGCGGGTCGACGACGCCCGAAAAGCCTAGACTCGCGGCCCGTTCTGCTCTATAGGCCGGCTCACACAAAACCTCCGTGCAACCAAGACCGGGCGATGAGGGGCTAAAAGCCTCGCAAAAGTCGCTCCTGTGAAAAGATCAGGCGGATCATGACCAACATTATCGAACAGCTCGAAATCGAGCAGGCCGAAGCCCTCGCCGCAAAGCGCTCCATTCCCGAATTCACCCATGGCGATACCGTCAAGGTGTGGGTGAAGGTTCGCGAAGGCGAAAAGGAACGTCTCCAGGCTTACGAAGGCGTCGTTATCGCCCGTACCGGCGGCGGCCTCAACGAGAGCTTCACCGTTCGCAAGATTTCCTATGGCGAAGGCGTGGAACGCGTGTTCCCGGTGCTCTCGCCCAATATCGACCGCATCGAAGTTCTGAAGCGCGGTAAGGTCCGTCGCGCCAAGCTCTACTACCTGCGCGATCGTCGCGGTAAGTCGGCTCGTATCTTCGAATCGACCAACGCCCGTACCAAGAAGATCCAGGACGACGAGCGCAGCGCCGCCCAGGCCGCCAAGGAAGCGCGCGAGGCCGAGAAGGTCGCCGCTGCCCAGGCCCTGGCTGCTGAAGTCGCCGCCAAGGAAGCTGCCGAAGCCGCTGCTGCCGCCGAGGCCGCCGCTGCCGAGAACAAGAGCGAATAAGCTCTCAGCCTTCCAAGGCTCGAAGTTTGAAGAACCCGGTCGCAAGGCCGGGTTTTTTGTTGCCTGCCTTCGCCAGAAAAACACATTCTGCGATATATCTTGACAGAACGGGCTGACGACCCCATCTTGCGAGCAATCGTAAGATATATCGGAGATAGCAATATGCATAACCATCATCATCGTGATCCGCGTCATGGCGGCCCATGGGCGCGCTTCGAGGCCATGGGTCGACGCGGCTTTGGCGGCGGCAAGTTCGGGCCCGGCGGCTTCGGCGGCGATTTCGGCGGGGATTGGGGCCGGTTCGGCGACAATTTCCGCATCGGCCGCATGCTCGCCTCGGGCGACCTGCGTCTCGTCGCGCTCTTCCTCATCGAGGAGCAGCCGCGCCACGGCTACGATCTCATCAAGGCCATCGAGGAAAAGTCGGGCGGCCTCTATTCGCCCAGCCCCGGCGTCATCTACCCGGCGCTGACCTATCTCGAGGAAGCCGGTTACGTGACCTCTTCGGTCGAGGGCAACAAGAAGGCCTATACGATCACCGAGGACGGCCGTACCTATCTCGGCGAGAACCGCGAGGCTGTCGCCTCGACCCTCGATTTCCTCGCCAAAGCCGGCCAGCGTGCCAAGGAAATGCGCGAGCATTTCGAAGCCCGCGGCGGTCGCGACCGTGACATTCCGGGCGTGCTGCCCGAGGTCAACGAAGCCCGCAAGGAACTCAAATCCGCCATCGCCCGCGCCGTACGCGGCGGCGAAGAGCAGCAGCGTCGGCTCGCCGATATCCTGCGCAAGGCGGCCGAGGAGATCGGCAAGGACGACGTGGATCTCTAGGGGCAGATTTGCCTAGCCACTGAACTTCCCCCACCACCGAACTTCCTCGGCCGCAGGGCCGGGGCCCATGGATGGCTCCACTCGAGTGGAGTGGTGCAACAGGCCCCGGATCAAGTCCGGGGAAGTGCAGTGTGGGTGGCGAGTGACGAGTGGCGGGACGCGTCCGCTAGCATGATCGCAGATGAAGGGTCCGGCTTGCCGGGCCCTTCGCTTTTTGACTGCTCGGGCAATCAACTCCATTGGCCTTGCCTATCCAATTGGTGCTAGACCACCGGTCTGACCGTTGAGGGGTTAGGATTTAGGCCGTGAACGTCGTTACCCGTATCGAATCTGACAAGCAGCAAGCCGCGCGCCGCATGGTGGGGCGCCTCGAAACGCTCATCGACCGCAAGCGGCTGATGATCGATCCGCTCTACACCTATGCCTATTCGGGTGACGCCAGTTCCTACCGCCTCGTGCCGGCGCTGGTGGTGATTATCAACACCGAAGAGGAAGTGCAGGCGGTGCTGCAGGCAGCGCGGGCGGAAGGGCTGTCGGTGACGTTCCGCGCGGCGGGCACCTCGCTTTCCGGGCAGGCGGTGACGGACAATGTGCTGGCCGTGCTCGGCGACGGCTGGCGTAAGATGCGCATCCATGAGGGCGCCGACCAGATCACGCTGGGGCCGGCGATCATCGTCGCCAATGCCAACAAGGCGCTAAAGCCTTTCGACCGCAAGATCGGGCCTGATCCGGCCAGCCAGGCCACCTGCAAGATCGGCGGCGTGGTCAACAACAATTCCTCGGGCATGTGCTGCGGCGTTGCCCAGAACACCTACCACACCATGGCGCGCCTGCGCGTGATGCTGACCGACGGCACCGTGCTCGACTCCGGCGATCAGGCGAGCCGCGAGGCTTTCCGCCAGCAGCGCCCGGATATCCTGAGCGCGCTCCACGACCTCCATCACGAAGTGACGGCCGACGAGGAACTGGTGGCGCTGATCCGGCGGAAATACCGGATCAAGAATACGGTCGGCTATTCGCTCAATGCGCTGATCGACTATCACGATCCGATCGATATCCTCATTCACCTGATCGTCGGTTCGGAAGGCACGCTCGGTTT
Source organism: Paradevosia shaoguanensis (assembly GCF_016801025.1). Taxonomy (GTDB): domain Bacteria; phylum Pseudomonadota; class Alphaproteobacteria; order Rhizobiales; family Devosiaceae; genus Paradevosia; species Paradevosia shaoguanensis. The sequence goes on from NZ_CP068983.1 coordinate 2,161,282, forward strand.
CGTTTCGGAAGTCACCTACAACACCGTGCCCGAGCATCGGTTCAAGTCGACCGCGCTCGTTCCCTTCCCCGATCCCTATTCGTGCGCGCGCGCCATCACCAAGCTTTCCAATGGCGGCGTGCATGTGACGACGGGCGTGACGGCGGCCGAATATATCGAGCGGCGCGCGCTGCAGACGGTGATCCATCTGCCGGCCATGGCGCCGCTCGTGCCGTACCTCACCGAGGATTCCCCGGCTGTGCTCATCGACGTCACCGCGCCCGATGCGGCGACGCTCGAGGCGGAAGTAGCCGAGGCCGTGGCGATTCTCGCCAGCGAAGGCGCCACCAATATCGATTTTTCGACCGATGCCGATAAGTCGGCGGCGCTCTGGGACATCCGCAAGGGCTTCTTCACCTCGGCCGGCGCGGCGCGCCCCAAGGGCACGGCCATGCTCACCGAGGACGTGGCGGCGCCCATCGACAAGCTTGCCGATTTCGTCATCGACCTGCGCAAGCTCCTCGATGACCACGGCTACGAAGACGCGGTGATTTTCGGCCACGCGCTGGCCGGCAATCTCCACTTCCAGATGGCCGACGACTTTTCCAAGCCCGGTTCGGACACCAAGTTCGACGAGTTCTCGCATGCTCTGTCCGAACTGGTTTCGGTCAAGTATGAGGGTTCGCTCAAGGCCGAGCACGGCACGGGCCGCGCCATTGCCGCCTTTGTCGAGCGCGAATGGGGGCGCAAGGCCTACCTGCTGATGAGCCGGATCAAGGTGCTGTTCGACCCCGAGCAATTGCTCAATCCGGGGGTGCTCATCAACCCCGACCCGCTGGTTCACACCAAGAACCTCAAGACCATGCCGCTGGCCGATCCGCTGGTGGACATGTGCATCGAATGCGGCTTCTGCGAGCCGGCCTGCCCCTCGGCGGGCATGACGCTCTCGCCGCGCCAGCGCATCGCCGTGACGCGCGAACGCGCGCGACTGGCAGCCAGCGGCGAAGATCCGGCGCGGCTCGAAGCGCTCAACGAGCAGTTCGTCTATCCGGGGCTCGATACCTGCGCGGCCTGTAATCTGTGCTCCTTGCGCTGCCCGGTGGGCATCGAGACCGGCACGATGATTTTGGGCCAGCGCGCCGAGCGGCGTGGCGGAGCGGCGGACAATATCGCCCATTGGGTGGCCGACCATACCGGGGCGGTCGAGAACTTCATGCGGCTGGGCGTGGGCGCGCAGTCGCTGGCGCGCAAGGTGGTGGGCGATGGCTTCGTCGACGCGGTTTCCGATGCGGCGCGAAAAATTTCGGGCAATCGTATTCCGCGGGTGTCCGAGACGCTGCTGCGGGGGCCGGGTGCGCCCAAGGCGGAAAGCGTCGATCTGCGGGACAACCCCAAGGAGACCGGGTTCCCGGTGCCGATCGCCAAGCAGGACGCCAATACGGTGGTCTATTTCCCGGCCTGCCCATCGCGCATGTTCGGGGCGCCCAAGACCGATCTGGACCTGTTGCCGACGACCGAAGCCATGGTTGCGCTTTTGAAGCGCGCCGGGTTCAACGTCATCGTTCCCGACGGACTCAACGGCCAGTGCTGTGGCCAGCCGTTCCTCTCCAAGGGTTTTCCCGATGAGGCGGAGCGGGTAGGCGGCAAGCTCGATGCGGAACTGACCAGGCTCTCCAATGGCGGGGCCTATCAGGTCGTCACCGATGCATCGACCTGCTCCAAGCACATGAAGGAGCATGCGCAGGCCAAGGCGCTGGATTCTTCGGAATTCCTGCTGGCCGAGGTGCTGCCGCGGCTCAAGATCACGCGGCCGGTGCCGGTGGTGGCAGTGCATCACAATTGCTCGGCGCAGCGGCTCAAGGAGCAGTCGGCGACAGAAGCGCTGGCGGCGGCGATGGCGGAGCGGGTGGCGGTGCTGTCCTCGGTCACCTGCTGTGGCTATGCGGGCGACAAGGGGCTTTTCATCCCCGAGCTCAATGCCCATGCCACGCGCTTTGCCAAGGACGACATTCCGGACGATTGCAAGATCGGCATCTCGACGGTTTCGACCTGCGCCTCAGGCCTTTCCGAGCGGGCCGGCGTGCCGTTCGTATCGGTGGTGAGCCTGCTCGAAGCGGTGAGCCGGCCCTGATGACGGAGGTTACGATTTCGGGACTGGGGGCACGCGGCGAGGGTATTGCCGAGGTCGCGGGTCAGAAGGTCTTCGTGCCGTTCATGCTGCCGGGCGAAGTCGCCGAGGTGGATGTAACGGGCGACCACGCCCGGCTCGAGCGGCTGATTTCCGCGAGCGAAGATCGCATCGAGCCGTTCTGTCCGCATTTCGGCGCCTGTGGCGGGTGTCAGCTTCAACATCTGGGGCTCGAGACCTATCGCACCTTCAAGCGCGGGCTGGTGGAAACGGCGCTGCGGCGCGTGGGGATCGATACGCCCGTGGGCGAGCTGATCGATGCCCAGGGCGCAGGGCGGCGGCGGGCGACGCTCCATGCTCGCCGCGAGGGCTCGGGCTATATGCAGGCGCGCAGCCACGAGGTGCACGATCTCGACCGCTGCCCAATCCTGGTGCCGGCCCTGGCAAAGGCCACCGATATCTGCCGCGCCTTGCAGCAGGCGATCGGGGAGTGCGACGTGAGTTTTACCGCCACCCGCACCGGGCTCGATGTTGCCATTCGCGCCGAGAAGGCGCGGGCGAAGCCGGAGCGGCTGGCGCCGATCACGCAGCAATTCCGCATTGGGCGGCTGTCGCTCAATGGCGAAATGCTGCTGCTCAACCAGGTGCCGGCGGTGGCGATGGGCAAGGCCATGGTCGACGTGCCGGTCGGCAGTTTTTTGCAGGCCACCGAAGAAGCAGAGACCGTGCTGGCGGGGCTCGTGCTGGAGCCCTTGGCGAAGGCCAGGGTCAAATCCGTCGCCGATCTCTTCTGCGGCATCGGGCCGTTCACGCTGCGCATGGCCGAGATCGCCAAGGTCTATGCGGCGGACAGCGACAAACCGGGCATTGCTGCACTGCAAAAGGCGGTGCGCAATACGCAGGGGCTCAAGGCAGTGACGGCGCAGGTGCGCGACCTGTTCCGCGAGCCGCTGACCCAGTTCGAACTGGGTGGCTATGACGCCATAGTGTTCGACCCGCCGCGTGCGGGAGCCGAGGCGCAAGCGAAGGAGCTGGCCAAAGGGAAGGTCAAGACCATCGTCGGGGTCTCGTGCGAACCCAAGACCTTTGCGCGGGATGCGGCGATCCTCATCGCGGGGGGCTATCGGCTGGAAAGCGTCGTGCCGGTGGACCAGTTCGCCTGGTCGACGCATGTTGAACTGGTCGGGGTGTTCCGGCGGTAGGTCAGTCGACCCAGGCCATGCTCGGATCGACGGTGGCGCAATAGGCCTTGGCGCTGGCGCGCGACTGCTCGACGACGCTGCGGATGAGATCGTTGTGGGTCGAGGACTGGTAGGTCGCGATGATCGGCATGGGCGGGAAGCGCTTGGAGACGTTGAGGGCGTGCAGCAGGCCCATCTTGATCTCGCGATGGATGGTGACCGTGGGAATGGTACCGACGCCAAAGCCGTCGATCAGCAGGTTGATGATCGAATAGAGCGAATTCGAGCTGGTGAGCTTGGAGGCGAGAACGCGCTCGTCCTGGAAATAGGGCGCCACCATGCGATAGGGCGGCGTGCCCTTGGGGAAAGTGATGATGGGGAGCTGGGAAAGCTCCTCGACGCTATAGACCTTGTCCGGGTTGATGAGGCGGGGCGAGCCGGCCCAGCTCATCTGGAAGACGCAGGAGACGAAGCTGCGAAAGCCCTCGCCGATGGCAGGATCGAGCGCGAAGATCATGTCATAGGCGCCGTCATGCATGCCCTGGACGAGGTTCTTGGTGCTCTCGACGGTGAGCTCGATCTTGAGATGCGGGAAGGCGGCGTGCGTGGCTTCCACGAAATGGGTCATCCAGGTCGAGGAGATCGTGTCGATGGCGCCGACGCGGATGACTTCCAGAATGGGCGCCGGGTCGTCGGCCAGTTCGTGCTTGAGGCCTTCGATCTGGCGTAGCACGGTCTCGAAGATCTTGAGCACCTTCTCGCCCTCGGGCGTGAGCCCGAACCCGGTATTGCCGCGCAGGATGAGCTTGCAGCCGAATTCCTGCTCGAGAGCGGCGAGACGTGCGGAGATGGCGGGCTGGGTCGTGTTGAGCTCAAGCGCCGTCCGGCCGAAGTGCCGGTGACGGGCCAGCGCGACCAGTGTCATCATGTCGAGGATCCGCATGCCGGAACCTCTATCAGATATTCTGGCGCGCTGCTGCACCTCTTGGCTCAAGCCCCCGTTACGACGCGATCATGATGTGGCGGGCCTGCGTGTAGTCGATCAGCGACTGCATCGAGAGGTCCGAGCCATAACCGGAATTCTTCATGCCGCCATGGGGCATCTCGGTCGCGAAGACGCCGTGGGTATTGACCCAGGTGACGCCGTATTCGAGGGCTTCGGCCATGGCGAGGGCACGGTTGGCATTGCGCGACCAGACGGAGGAGGCGAGGCCGTATTCGGAGGCATTGGCCCATTCGATTGCGGTCTCGACTGTGTCGAAGGGCGTGATGCTCACGACGGGGCCGAACACTTCCTTCTGGACGATCTCGGCATCGATCGGCGCGGCGACGAGGGTCGGGGCGTAGTAGAAGCCGTCCTGGTCGGGGGCCTTGCCACCGGTGACGATATCGGCGCCCGACGCGCGGGCGCGGTCCACGAACCCGGCAATACGCTCGCGCTGGCGGGCGGTGATGACCGGCCCGAACTCGACATCGTCGCGCTCGGGGGTGCCGAAGGGGATGGTCTCGATCATGGCGGCGAGCCTGTCGGTCACCAGCTGAGCGATAGACTTGTCCACGAAGATGCGGCAGGCGGCGGTGCAATCCTGGCCGGCATTGTAGAAGCTGGCTTCGCGCAGCGTTTCGACCAGCACGTCGATATCGGCATCGTCGCAGACGATGACCGGCGCCTTGCCGCCCAGTTCTAGGTGCGTGCGCTTGATGCTTTCGCCGGCTGCGGCCTGCAACACGGCGCGGCCGGTGCGGATGTCGCCGGTGAGCGAGATCATGCGCACGAGCGGATGGGTGATAAGGCGCTGGCCGACATCGGGGCCGTTGCCGAGCACGACATTGACGACGCCGGGCGGCAGGAATTCGGCGAGAATGCCGGCGAGCATGAGCAGGCTCAGCGGCGTGTTCTCGGAGGGCTTGATGACGACGGTATTGCCGGCGGCGATGGCGGGGGCGAGCTTCCAGGCGGCCATTAGCAGTGGATAGTTCCACGGCGCGATCGAGGCGATGACGCCGATGGGATCGCGCTTGAGCATGCTCAGGTGTTTCGGGGACCGATAGCCGTTGGCAACGGTGCCGGGGACATTGCGGATGGCGGTGCCGAAATAGCGGAAGACGTCGGCGACGTTGGCGATCTCGAAGCTCTGGGCGTAGCGCAGCGGCTTGCCGGAATTGCGGGATTCCAGCGCACCGAGCGTGAGCGAATTGGCTTCGATGGCGTCAGCAATGCGCAGCAGGGCGCGGCTGCGCTCCTTGGGCGTGGTGCGGCGCCAGGACTTGAAGGCGGCATTGGCGGCAAGGATAGCGGCGTCGACCTGGTCGGGCGCGGCCGAGGCGACGTCGGCAATCAGCGTGCCATTGCCGGGTTCGCAGGCGGCTTCGGTCTGGCCCTGGCCGGGGACATAATCGCCGTTGATGAAAAGGCGCGTTTCGACGTGAGTCATGGTTGGCTCCTGATGAGCAAAAGCGATTGAACGGGCGTCAGCCCTTGATGACGCGGATACGCTCGGGGGCGATCGAGATGCGCACGGGGGCGCCATCCTCGATCAGCACATCATTGGCGGTGAGCGCACGAATGGTGGTGCCGGCGAGCGAGAGCACGTAGCGATTACGCGCGCCGAGGAAAACGCGGGTGCGCAGGTCCGCCTTGAGAGTGCCGTCGGTATTGGCCGCGGCGAGGGCGATGTCTTCCTGGCGTAGGGCGAGGGTTGCTTCGCCGCGAGTGGTTTCGCTGGCGGGGAGCGGCAGGAGCTGGCCGTCGGCGAGCTTGCCGGCAGGGCCGCCGGGCGTGTCGATGATCTGCGCCGGCACCAGGTTGGCCGAGCCGATGAAGTTGCTGGCAAAGCCGGTGGCGGGGCGGGCATAGATGTCGTCGGGCGTGCCCTGCTGCTCGATCCGGCCGGCATTGAGCAGGACGATACGATCGGAGAGGCTGAGCGCCTCTTCCTGGTCGTGGGTGACGAAGAGGGTGGTGAGGCCGAGGCGCTTGTGAATCTCGATGAGCTCGACCTGCATGTCTTCGCGCAGGCGCGCGTCGAGGTTCGAGAGCGGCTCATCGAGCAGCAGTACCTTGGGCTTTGAGACGATGGCGCGGGCGAGGGCGACGCGCTGCTGCTGGCCGCCGGACAATTGGCGGGGACGGCGCTCGGCGAGGTGGCCGAGCTGCACGGTTTCGAGGGCGGCCTTGACCTGCGCATCCTGCTCGTCGCGCGAACCGATATGGCGCATGCGCAGGGGGAAGCGCACGTTCTCGTAGACCGAGAGGTGCGGCAGCAGCGCATAGGACTGGAACATCATGGCGATGTCGCGCTTTTCAGGCGGCAGGTTGGTTACGCTGCGGCCGTCGATCTCGACGCCGCCGCTGCTGACGCTTTCGAGGCCGGCGACAATGCGCAGCAGGGTGGTCTTGCCACAGCCTGAGGCGCCGAGGAGGCTGATGAATTCACCGGACTGGATGTCGAGCGAAATGCCGTGCAGCACCTGCAGCGTGGCGAAGGACTTCTTGATGTCGAGAAGGCGGACATTGGCCATGGGTCAAGTACTCGCAAATCGGCTGAGGCCAAGCATCCGGTCGATGATGACGATAAGCACGATAGTCAGGGCAATCATGATGGAAGAGACGGCCGCCACCGATGGATCAGGGCTGAATTCGAGCTGGCCGTAAATCTGGACGGGAAGCGTGGTCAGCCCCGGCTTGCGCAGGAAGAGCGACAGCACGGCTTCATCGAACGAGATGTTGAAGGCGAAGAAGGCGCCGGCGGCGAGGCCGGGTATGCATTGGGGCACGACCACATGGAAGAGGCGCTGGATGCGGCCGGCGCCCATGGTGCGTGCGGCCTCTTCGAGGAAGGGGTCGGATTCGGCAAGCACGGCGAGCGTGGTGCGCACGACATAGGGCAGTGCGATGACCGTGTGGCCGATCCAGAGCGTAAAGGTCGAAACCGGGCCGAAGGCGGCGCTCCAGAACATCAGCATGCCGATGGCGTAGATGATGGTGGGCAACACCAGCGGGGAGAGGAAGAACGTCGCCAGGATATCGGAGAACGGCAATTGCCGGCGGTGAAGCGCGATGGCTGCCGCGCCGCCGATGACGGTGGCGCTCAACGTGACGAGCAGCGCGATCTGGAGGCTTGTGGCGCCGGCGGAGAGGTATTCGGGCGAGGCCAGCACCTTTTCGTACCACTTGAACGAAAAGCCCTGCGGCGGGAAGGCGATGAACTGGTTCTCGGAGACCGAGACGCCCACGACCACGACCAGCGGGGCAAGCAGGATCAGGCCCGTCAGGATCACGAAGACGATGGCGAGGATGCGCAGCGGGGTTGGTACAGCTCTAACCATCGTTGCGCGCCGTCATTTTCACATAGGGGGCCAGCACCAGCAGGATGCCGACGAAAAGGATCACGGCCTGGGCGGCGGCGAAGGGCCAATCTAGGACCTGCGTCACGGACTTGTAGATCGAGGCAGCCAGCACCTGGATACGCGTGCCGCCGAGAAGGTTGGGGGTCACGAAGGAGGAGGCCGAGAGCGTGAAGCAGAGCAGGGAGCCCGCCACGAGCCCCGGAAGCGAGAGTGGGAACACCACGGTGCGCAGCGTCTGGAGGAAGCTGCAGCCCATGGTGCGCGCCGCTTCTTCGAGCCGGCGATCGATGCGGGTGATGACGCCCAGGATCGAGAGGGTCATGAAGGGCAGCAGCACCTGCACCATGCCGATGACCACGGCTGCCTCGGTCTGCATCAGCGCGAAGTTGCGGCCGACAAGGCCGAAATCGCGCAGGAGAGCGGGGATCAGTCCGCCTCGGCTGAGGATCACCATCCAGCCGAAGGTGCGCACGACGACACTCGTCATCAGCGGCAGGATGACCATGACGATGAGCCAGAGCCGCGCACGAGGACCGACGCGGGCCATGATGTAGGCCAGGGGGAAGCCGATCGCCGCGCAGATGACGGTGATGATGAAGGAGAGGCGAACCGTGCGCCAGAGCACGCCCAGGTAAAACGGGTCGCTGAGGAAACGGACGAAGTGTTCGAGAGTGGGGCCGTTGGCGCCTTCGACCGACAGCACCAGCATCTGGGCGATGGGCAGGAAGAAGGCCAGGGCCAGCAGGAGAAGTCCCGGGAGGGCCAGAATGAGGTTTTCCGCGCGATCCGTCATCGGAACTCCATACTAAGACTTGAGACGGGCGGGAATGGGGGTCCCGCCCGTCCAAGAGCGTTGTTTACTGAGCGATAGCCTTGTTCCAGGCTTCGACCCAGTCCTTGCGATTGGCCTCGATGGTCGCGGGGTCGAAACGGATGAGGCCGGCGACGCCTTCGGCGCCATAGGCCACGTCAGCGGCTACTTCAGGAGAGAGTTCCACCTTGGAATTGGTCGGGGAGTAGCGCAACGCCTCCGCAAAGCACGCCTGTGCTTCCTTGGAGATGGTCATGTCGATGAACTTGAGCGCCAGGTCCTGGTTGGGACGGTTGGCGACGAGGTTGGCCGTGATGTAGCTGGCCGGAGTGCCTTCGGCGCCCTGGACGAACTTGGCCGGCAAGCCGGCATTGCGCAGGGTGAAGGCGTAGTCGGAAGCGTAGGGGGCGATCCAGGCGTCGTTCTGGGCGAATTCCTGCTGGATTTCCGGCGAGGTCGAAACCACTATGGCGCCGCCCTTGAGGAGCTTGGTCACCGCATCGAGGCCCGGCTGGATGTTGTTGAGGTCGCCGCCTTCGGCCTTGTTGAGCATGAGGAAGCTCAGCATGCCGTAGCCGTTCGAGATGTCGGTCAGCACCAGATGCTCGCCGAATGCCGGGTCGAGCAGGTCGGTCCACTTGGTGGGAGCGGTCGGGGCCTTCTCGGAATTGTAGACGAGGCCGATGGCCGCGATCGAATAGGCCGGACCTTCGCCCTTGGCGAGGTTGGCCTTGGCGAAATCGTAGAGGTCGCCGGCATTGGAGAGCTTTGCCGGATCGATCGGGGCGAGCAGGCCTTCGGCCGCGCCCACGATTTCCTGGCCGCCGGAGAAGTGGATCACGTCGAACTGCGGCGCATCCTTCTGGGCGCGCAACTGGGCGAAGGCGTCAGCCGAATAGGCAGTGACGACGTTGACCTTGGCGCCGGTGGCTTCCTCGAACGGGGTGATCACGCACTTGCGGTGCGCTTCTTCGTAGGCGCCGCCGAAAGAGTTGATGGTGAGCGTGTTCTCCTGAGCGAACGCCGTGCCGGAGAGCAGGGCGGACAGGCCGAGCAGCGCGATACCGAATTGTGCCTTCATGGGGTTCCCTTCCTTTGAAGATGAAGCGTCCCGGCCGTGTGGTGCCGGCCGGGACGCGGTTTGTCAGGCCAGGCGGCCGAACTCGACGATCTTGGCGCCTTCAATGCGGATCTTGCGGCATTGTTCGGCGACGGCGTCGAGCCCTTCGGTCATGCGGCCGAAATAGGTGCACGGAATCCAGCCCGTCGGGCCGAACGTGCGCCCGCCATGGGCGTAGAACATGCCGACTTCCCAGAACTCGGTGGGGTCGATCTTGAAGAAGTTCTTGGGCTGATAGTACCAGAGCAGCTCGCCGGCTTCCGGAATGATGGTCTGGTTCTCCGGCGGCAGCTTGGTCGGGTCGAAATTGCGGTTTTCTTCCGGAATGCCCATCATGATTTCCGGGCCCGAGAAGATGGCGTGGGTGGTCTGCCAGCGGATCGGCTTCTCCAGCGCTCCCCAGATGGCCTTGCAGGTCTCGGGCGCATTGTCCCAATAAAGCGAAATGATGCCCTGGACATTGGCATCGACGAATTTGAGATAGAGCTTCTTGTCGGTCATGGCGCCCACGATTTGAGTTAGCGCGCCAATCCAAATGAGTTTGGGGAAGCCTGTCCAATTCCGATTCAAAATCACTCCGATAAAAATATTTTATCGGGCTGGAAGCGAAATCATGGATAGCGGCGAAGGGGCTTCAGCCGCGGCTGATCTCGCCTACGCGGCGCCAGAATGCAAGGTCGTGCGGGCGGTTATCGGGCCGCCATTCCGGGTGCCACTGCACCGCCAGGATCGGCGAGGCGTCGGGAGCGCTCGAAACGGCCTCGACGACGCCATCCTCGGCGCGGGCATTGACCACGAGCCCCTCTCCCAGCGCGCCGATCATCTGGTAGTGCACGGAGTTGACCGGCAGGCGCGTTGCGCCCGTGACCTCGGCGAGGACCGAGCCCGGCTCGACCGCCACCTCGTGCCCGAAGCCGAACATCTCCTCGAGCGATACGCCATCGGGAGCGTGATGGGGGTGTTCGATCGTGCCGCCGTCGCGCTGATCGACCAGCGTGCCGCCAAGCGCGACGTTGATTTCCTGAAGGCCGCGACAGACGCCGAATACGGGTTTACGCGCCGCGATGGCGGCCAGGATCAGCGCACGGGACATGCCATCGCGGTTAGGGTCGAAGGGTGCGCGGCCGGTTTCACCGCCATAGCGGCTGGGCTCGATATTCGAGTTCGAGCCGGTCAGGAGGATGCCGTCGAGGCGCGAGATGATCGTTTCCGCCTGCGCTGCGTCATCGATGCTCGGACAGATCAGCGGAATGGCGCCGGCGTATTTCTGCACGGCTTCGACATAGCGCGCCTTGACGGTCTGGGCGGCTTCGCCCTCTACCATGCGGTTGCAGGCAATGACGCCGATCACGGGCTTGGCGGAGATGGGCATAGTCGAAAAATCGGGTTGGGGAGGAGGAGGCCCAAATGTCGTCATCCGCCTCGCGACGGTCAAGCCGGACAATCAGCAAAGCGCTTCTGGACAGTCACGGGGACGCGGACGAAACTGTGCGCGCACGCGTAAGGACGCGCGTGAAGCGCCATGTCGAGACTGCCGATGCCCCTTAGCCTGCCCCCGCTCGTTGCCCTGCGTGCCTTCGAGGCCGTGGGGCGGCTTGGCAGCATCGGGGCGGCTGCCGACGAGCTCTGCGTCAGCCACTCGGTCGTCTCGCGGCACGTTGCCAATCTCGAGGCGCGGCTGGGTGTCGATCTCGTCGAGCCGCGCGGCCGCAGCGTCGCGCTGACCCCCACCGGCAGCGCCTATCTTGCGCGCATCTCCCGCGCCTTCGAGGCCATCTCGCGGGCGACGCAGGACCTTAGGCCGACCCGCATCCACCGCCTCGACATCCGCTGCATTCCCGGCCTCGCCAATCGCAGCCTCTTGAAGCATCTCGGTGCCCTCGAGGAGCGCGTTCCCGATACCGAGATCATGCTGCAGCCGACCCTGGCCCATCCCGATCTCCTCGCCGGCGAAGCCGATGCCGAGATCGTCTACAGCGAGGACCTCAGGCTCGCCGAAGGCCTTGCCGCCCAGCTCGTCATGCGTCCCCGTGTCTTCCCGGTGGCGAGCCCGGCTTTTCTCGATCGGTTCGGCGGCGGGGCGGAACTTTCCGATCTCCGGCGCCTGCCGCTGATCCACGAGGAATCGACCGAGCAATGGGAGCGCTGGCTCGAGGCGGCCGGACTGCCGCCCGCGGCGCCGCTCAAGGGCATGCGCCTCTGGCACGCCCACCTCGCCATCGAGGCGGCACGGCTCGGCCAGGGCGTTGCGCTCGCCAACGAAGCGCTGGCGGCCGATGACCTCCAGTCCGGGGCGCTGGTCGAGATCGGCAATACCGAGATCCGGTTGGGCGGCTATTACCTCGTCGCCGCCGCGCGGCGCTGGGATGACGCCGACATTCGCGCCGTTCGCGATTGGCTGCAGGCCCTTTATTCGCCAATCACGATTGGTGCGTAAAAGGCACGAATTAGGCGCCAACTAAGCGATAGTGCCCGGCGCCGCTTCGCCCGATGATCCGGTCAAAACTCCCAGCCGGATTTCTTCCATGTCCACCAATGCCGAGCTCCTGACCCGCCGCAATGCCGCCGTGCCGCGCGGAGTCGCCCATACTACCGCCATCGCCGCCGAGCGTGCGCTCAATTCCGAGATCTGGGATAGCGAGGGCAAGCGCTACGTGGATTTCGCCGGCGGCATTGCCGTGCTCAATACCGGCCACCGCCACCCCAAGGTGATCGCGGCCGTGCAGAAGCAGCTCGAGCAGTTCACCCATACCTGCTTCCAGGTCGTGCTCTACGAGCCCTATGTGGAACTGGCCGAAAAGCTCAACGCCATCGTCCCCATCGAGGGGCCCAAGAAGACCATCCTGCTTTCGACAGGCGCCGAGGCGACCGAGAACGCGGTGAAGATCGCGCGCGCCGCCACCAGCCGGGCCGGCGTCATTGCCTTTACCGGAGGTTTCCACGGCCGCACCATCGTAGCGAGCGCCATGACGGGCAAGGTCGTGCCCTATAAGCTCGGCCTCGGACCGACGGTGCCGGACGTCTGGCACGTGCCGTTCCCGTCGCCCGCCAGCGGTGTGACCGTCGAGGAGGCGCTGCGCTATCTCGATTTCCTCTTCAAGGCCGACGTCGCTCCCTCGCGCGTTGCCGCCATCATCATCGAGCCCGTGCAGGGCGAGGGCGGCTTCCACGAGGCGCCGGTCGAACTCATGGTGGCGCTGCGCCGCATCTGCGACACCCACGGCATCGTGCTCATCGCCGATGAAGTGCAGACCGGGTACGGGCGCACCGGCAAGATGTTCGCCATGGAACACTATCCGGTCATGCCGGACCTGATGACCATCGCTAAGAGCCTCGCCGGCGGCTTCCCGCTCTCGGCCGTCACCGGTCGCGCTGCCATCATGGATGCGGCCGATCCCGGCGGGCTGGGCGGCACCTATGCCGGCAATCCCGTAGCCTGTGCGGCCGCGCTCGCGGTGCTCGAGGTCTTCGAGGAAGAAAAGCTCCTCGACCGCGCCAACGCCATCGGCGCGCGCCTCAAGCATCGGCTCGCGGCCCTCGAGACCCGCAACGATCTGGTCCCCGTCAAGTTCGCGCGCGGTCCGGGCGCGATGGTCGCCTTCGACATCGTCAAGGATCGCGGCGGCAGCGAGCCCGATGCGGAGGCCACCAAACGCGTCGTACAGCGGGCCTGGCAGGGCGGCCTCGTGCTACTCTCCTGTGGCGTCAACGCCAACACCATCCGCATCCTCGTGCCGCTCACTGCCTCCGATGCCATCGTCGATGAGGGCCTAGACCTCCTCGAAGCTGCCTTGCGCCAGGAGGCTTGAGACATGGCGCTTGCGCTCCGCGATCCCTCCCTGCTGCGTACGCAGTGCTACGTCGATGGCGCTTTTGTCGGCGAGCCCGTGGACGTCGTCCGCAATCCCGCGACCGGCGTGGAACTGGCTCTTGTCCCGGCGCTCGATGGCACCGCGGCCAAAGCCGCGGTCGACGCTGCGGCGCGCGCCTTCAAGCCCTGGTCACGCCGCCTCGCCAAGGAGCGCTCGGCGATCGTGCGCAAATGGTTCGACCTTCTCATCGCCAATCGCGAAGACCTGGCGCTGATCCTCACCTCCGAGCAAGGCAAGCCCCTGGCCGAAGCTTTGGGCGAGATCGACTACGCGGCGTCCTACGTCGAATTCTACGCCGAGGAGGCCAAGCGTATCGCAGGGGAGACGCTGCCCAGCCATCGCACCGATGGCCGCATCATGGTGCTGCGCCAGCCGACAGGCGTCGTCGCGGCCATCACGCCGTGGAATTTCCCGGCCGCGATGATCACCCGCAAGGTCGCTCCGGCCATCGCGGTCGGCTGCACGGTCGTCGTCAAGCCTGCACCCGAAACGCCCCTCACCGCCCTCGCCATCGCCGAACTGGCGCAGCGCGCCGGCATGCCGGCGGGCGTCCTCAACGTCATCACCGGCCCGGCCGCGCCTATCGGTGAGGTCTTCACCAGCCATCCGGCGATCCGTGTCGTCGGCTTTACCGGCTCCACCGCGGTCGGCAAGCTCCTCATGCGGCAGGCGGCTGGCACGGTGAAAAAGGTCGCGCTCGAACTGGGCGGCAACGCACCCTTCATCGTCTTCGACGATGCCGATCTTGATGCAGCCGTAGAGGGCGCCATCGCGGCCAAGTTCCGCAACATGGGCCAGACCTGCGTCTGCGCCAACCGTATTTACGTCCAGCGCGGCGTCTCTGAGGCCTTCGTCGAAGGGCTGGCGGAAGCCATGGGTAAGCTCAAGGTCGGCAACGGCCTCGAAGCCGACACGACCCAGGGCCCGCTCATCACCGGCTGCGCCGTCGAGAAGGTCGAGGCCCACATCGCCGATGCCCTGGCCAAGGGTGCGCAACTGCGGCTCGGCGGCAACCGCCATGCCTTGGGCGGCACCTTCTTCGAGCCGACGCTGCTGACAGGCGTTACGCAGGCGATGACCGTGGCGCGCGAAGAGACCTTCGGACCAGTCGCGCCCGTCTTCGTCTTCGACACCGAGGAAGAGGTCGTGGCCATGGCCAACGATACCGAGTTCGGCCTTGCGGGCTACTTCTTCTCGCGAGATATCGGCCGCATCTTCCGCGTCGCCGAGGACCTCGAATACGGCATGGTCGGCATCAATTCCGGGCTGATCTCGACCGAGCTGGCGCCGTTCGGCGGCGTCAAGGAGAGCGGCAATTCGCGCGAGGGCTCGCACCACGGCGTCGAGGAATTCCTCGAGAAGAAGTACCTCTTTGTCGGCGGCCTGAACCGGTAGATCGAAAAGCATCGGGGGCCGTGTGGTCCCCGATTTTCGTTATGCCGAGAAGTTTCTTCTAGAACTCGTCCCAGTCGGCGCTGACCGCGGCGTTGCCGTGGGAGAGATAGGTCTTGGCGGCGGTGGCGACGCGTTGCTGCAGGCCCTTGATGCCGGGGGCCGGCTGGCGGGCCGGGGCTGCGGCGCTCGGAGCAGGTTCGCGGCGCGCGTAGCTGTCGGCGATGGTGAAGATATCGACGATCCTGTCGAGCTCACGAGCCTGGGCCTCGGTCTGCTCGATGGCGGCGTTGGTTTCTTCGACAAGCGCCGCGTTGTGCTGGGTCATCTCGTCCATCTGGCGGACGGCGACATTGACCTCTTCGATGGCGGAGGCCTGTTCGCGGCTTTCCCTGGCGATGCTTTCCATCAATGCGTTGGAGGAGCGGGCCGAAGTCAGCATGGCTTCGAGCTTGGAGGCAGCGTCTGCGACGAGGCGCGAGCCGCCCTTCACCTCATTGGCCGACTGCTCGATGAGCTGCTTGACCTCGGAGGAGGCTTCGGCGGCGGATTGGGCGAGACGGCGCACTTCGACGGCGACCACGGCGAAGCCCTTGCCGGCTTCACCGGCGCGAGCGGCTTCCACCGACGCATTGAGCGCGAGGAGGTTCGTCTGGAAGGCGATGTCGTCGATCATGCCGATGATGTTGGAGATTTTGGCCGAGGAGGTCTCGATCTTCTCCATCGCGAGGTTGGCCTCGCCCATCACGGCGCCGCCTTCTTCGGCGGTGCGCGTGACGTCAGCGGCCACGGTTGAAGCTTCACGGGCCCGCTCGGCATTCTGGAGGACGGTGGTGGCGAGCTGTTCCATGGCGGCCGAAGTCTCTTCGATCGTCGCCGCCTGCTTGGTGGTGCGTTCGGAGAGATCGTTGGCGCCGGAAAGGATTTCGCCGGTTGCGGTCTTCATGGCGCCCGACGTCTCGCGGAGCTGGCCGACGATTTCGGTGAGCTTTTCGGCCACCGCGTTAGTGTCGTCCTTGAGGCGGCCGAAGGCGCCCGAATAGGAGCCGGAGACCTTTTCGGTCAGGTCGGCCTTGGCCAGCGAGGCCAGGACGCGCGAGGTTTCCGAGAGGCCGCCATCGACGGTTTCGACGAGGTTGTTGACGGAGCCGGCGAGCTGGTTGAGCTCGGCGTCGGGGAATTCGACATCGACGCGACGCGAGAAATCGCCGGCGACGGCGGCATCGACCACATTGCCGAAGGCCTGCTGAAGCTGCTGCATCATCTGGGCGCGGGCGCGCTGGTCGGCGACGATGCGGGCGGCTTCGGCTTCGGTCATCTGCGAGACCTTGAGGCCGTTTTCGCGGAAGACTTCGACGGCACGGGCCATGGTACCCACTTCGTCGGCACGGTCGGTGCCCGATACGGGGACGTCGAAGCGGCCGCTCGAGATTTCGACCATCTCGCCATTGAGGGCGTTGATCGGCTTGGTGAGGCTGCGCGCGAGCAGGAAGCCGGCGATCAGAAGACCGATGATGATGGCAAGGGCGACGCCCCCGCTGGCCATGACGTTTTCGCTGTAGATCGCGTCGATATCGGTCTGGAGCACGCCGGTGCCGATGGCCCAGGACCAGGGCGCGAAGCTCTGCACATAGGTGAGCTTTTCGATTTCGCTCTGCTCGTCGGCGCCGCTGAAGAGGAAGGTGGTGAAGATCGAACCCTGGGTACGGGCACCGTCGGTATATTCCTCGATGAAGCGTTTGCCCGAGGAATCGGTGCGGTCGCGCATATTGGTGTCGACCACGGCCGGGTTGGCGTTGACGATCATGACGTAGTCGTAGGTGACCGCGAAAATATAGTCGTCGTTCGAGTACCGCATGGCGGTCAGGGCGGCCTTGGCCTGCTTCTGGGCGTCTTCGAGGGTGAGCTCACCCGAGGTGACCCGCGCCTGGAAGCTGTCGAGCATCGCGACGGCGGATTCGACTACGCTCTTGATCTCGGCCTTCTTCAGCTCGACCAGGTTGTGGCGGGTGTTGGAGAGTTGGAAGCTTGCCAGGGCTACGAAGCCGAGGACGAACATGATCAGCAGAAATCCCATCCGGCGGGAGATGCTGCCCGTAACTAACTTAAGCATGGTCTACTCTAGAGAGAATGAGTGAGCTCCCCGGTAGACGCGCGCCGCGGAGCAGGAAGTCCTTTCCCGCGGGGCAAGCTGCCGTCGCCGAGTTAAAATAGCGAAAACGGTATTGTCATAATGGTGTCAGGAGGCGTCGACAGATCGCCGCAGGCGCCGATGTTTCCGGCGTGGTTTCCAGCCCGTGAAGGCGGGAGAGGCGGGACTGGCCCGCCGCCCGGATGCTTATTCTTCGACGCGCTTCTGATGGATCAGGTCGCCGACCGTTTCGAACTGGTCGGGATAGGCATTGACGATGTCCTTGGGATTGCCGGAGGCAAAGCCCGGCTCGTCGCGGTCCCGCAGGTGCTGGAACATCGAGCCGGCATTGGTGAAGGTGGTGCCATCGTTGAGCTCATATTGCTTGCCACCAGTTCCGGCCTTGGATTCTGCCAGGGCGCCCGAGGTTGCGAGAGCGAGAACGCCCAGCACCAGCGCGGTTTTTTTCATCATGGCTAACTCCTAGTAGTGTGACGTCGAGAGCCAGAATCCTAGCATGGGGTAGCTGACATCGACCTGACCGGGCCTGTCAGGTTCGCTCCTCCTTCCGCTGGGTACGACGGCGTTCATCGACCGCCCGCTATCGGCGTCGTGGTGAAGTGCTCACTCAGGAATGTCGTTGATGTACATGTCGTACATCGATTGGGAGAGCTCATAGCAATAGGTGATCTCGGCATCCTCGGCCGACCAATAGGCATTTGCCTCGTCGCACTCAGCGACGCGAATGGTGATGGGACGGGGGAGCAGGTAGGCCGTTTCAATGCGCCGGGCGATATCCTCGAAGATGCCGCGGCTTTCGAGCGCGTCGCGGAACATGGCGTAGTCTTCGGTATCGTCGTAGACGACGGTGACGGCCTCGCCCTTTTCGCCATCGGCCAGATAGGGTTCGAGCAGTGACGCCCAGCTGGTCGCGGCCTGTTCATAGACGCCGGCGCAGGCTTCCTGGCGGTCGGAGTCCATTTCATAGGCTTCGGCGACTTCGCTGAACCAGTCGGAATCGGCCCCGACCATCATGCAGACCATCGCATAGGCGCGTTCGATATCGAGGGCGTGGTCGTCGTAATAGGAGAGTTCCTCGACGCCGTTGCCGGTCGATTTGACCGCGCTGAAATACCATCCATCCGCGGCCGAGATGAGGGCGTTGCCCCAATCCTCGTCGGCATCGGGGCCGAGAAGCTGTACTGCGGCCAGCGCGTCGGCGGCGTCTTCTTCCTTGCCGAGAACCGGCAATTCGAACTCGGAGACGAACATGTGCCCGACTTCATGGAAGGTGGTGTAAACCGCGTCATGCATGGCGAAATCCATCGCATCTTCGTCGACCTCCCCGGCGCGCGCGGGTGGCGAACCCAGGCCAAGGACGAGCGGAAACAGGCATACGAGCGCGGCGAAGCGTTTCATGGCGACCCAATTCTAGTTTTGGCACGCCAAGACCGGCTGCCCCCAGGGCGCAGTCGACCACAAATGTCTTGAAAATTCGGTGTGAGGGCGCGGCGCAAACGGCGTGCGCGCCGTGGCGGCGGCTTACCATCCCGAGTTTCTAGTCGGACGGGGAAATGCCCGCTACAAGCGAAATCTCCACAGATGCTCCACCCGGCAATGAGCTGACGCCCACGGCGGCCCTGCTCGGGATTGACCCAAGGACCTCGGCAAGGACCGCCGAGGCGAAGTCTGCTACCCGCGAATGTGCGGTGAACTCGGGGGTAGTGTTGAGGTAGACCGTAAGCGAAACCGCTTCGGCCAACACTTCACCACCAGCAAGAATCGCCTGTGCGGCCAGCAGCGCATTTCGGGTCGCGAGCTCGACCGCCGGCCTGTAGCGTTCGACCGGTTCTCCCTCGACGATCTTGCCGACCGCAGTGAGCACCCCGTTTTCGCGAGGCGTCATTCCCGACACGAAGACCAGGCCGCCAAAACGTTTGGCTGGAACGTAATTGCCTTGGGGCACGGGGCTGGAAGCTGGAGTCATCGCTTACACCTTGTAGGTATTGGCCATCTGCACGATGCGGTGGGCTGCGGCAACAGCGGCGGTTCGATCCTGCGAGAAATTCAGGCGGATGCTGTTGGGGTGCGGGCCGAATTCGGTGCCCGGTGTCACGATGACTTGCGCCTGCAAGCGCAGGAGCTTGACGAAGTCCGCTATGGAAACCGCAAGCTGGGGCAGGGTCGGAAAGACATAGCTGCCCGCCTGCGGAACTCTCGTTGCCATACCGTCGGCGCGGAAGATGGCCACGATGTCGTCCCGGATGGCCTGATGCTGGACGATACGCTCGTCCATCCAGCCAGTTGGTTCCCGAAACCAGGTCTTGAGCACTGCCTGGTTATAGCCGGCCGCGCGCAGAGAAACGATTGCCTGCAGCTTTTCCATTCGGGCGACGATCGACGGCGAGCCGAAGCCGACGCCGAGGCGGTACCCGCTCAGGGATTCGGTCTTGGACGGCCCCATGATCGTCAGCACCTGATCTTCGGGCAGGCCGGAGGCGCGCATATGGGTATACGCGGCATTCTCATAGCGCAGGCGCGAGTAGAGCTGGTCGGCGATGACGGTCGCGCCGTACTCCCTGGCCAGTTCGGCAATGGTCGCGATCTCGGCGGCGGAATAGACCGCGCCGGTCGGGTTGTTGGGGTTTGAGAACAGGAACGTCTTCGCGCCCGCCTCGAAAGCCGCGCGGAGTTGCGCGAGGTCGAGGCCCGCCTTTTCCTCCGAACCCAGATAGTCGAGCGCCACCGGCACGATCTTGCCACCAAAAAACTCTACCAACTTCCGGTTAGCGAAATAGTCGGGCTGGACGATCGCGACCTTGTCGCCGTCTCCCACCGTTGCGGCCACTGCCAGGAACAGCGCGCCTTGCGTACCGGGCGTGATGATGACTCCGAGGTCCGGCTGTATCGGCGCGCCGGTGAAACTGGCGAGATCGGCGGCCAGCTCGGCACGGATGGCTGCAGCCCCGCGATACTCCGTATAGGCTTGCCGCCCGCCGATCGCGACGGCCTCAGCAAACTCGTCGAAGGAGCCCGGGGGCGGGGGAAAAGCGTCGACATCCCCGTGTGAGAAATCCACGAGGGCCCCCGACATCATCGGACCACGCTGCAGGCGGGTGACGTCGTCGGCGCTCTGACGAACCTCCTGGCCGGGCGCGTTATCGATACCCAGGGTCCGGAATTTTTCTTCTATCGATGCCATCGTGGCTCCTGCGCGTGATTGATCAATGCGGATTGCCTGGGCGCTTCAGTTGGAGCGGAGCCGTCTCTCGGATAGACAGTCGGCCGGTAAGAGGAGGACCGCCAATTCGCACTCATGGTTCCGGGAGAGGAACGTCTTACCGTCCCCAGCTGGTTTTCCGGAAAACTAACGACTCGTCGGCCTCCGGCAAGGCGCATAAAGATCGCCGTTCCATGATCTGAATGAATGGACGCTCGGCCGAGGCGGGAGCGATCCGGCGCGCCGCTCTACTGCAACTGCGAAATGAGCCACCTGCGAAACGCCAGCACTCTGGGGAGTTGGGCCTTGGACGCAGGAGTGACCAGGTAGTAGGCGCCCGGTCCCGAAACGCGTTCGCGTATCGGAGCCACGAGGCTGCCGTCGCGCAGTTCGTTTTCGATGAGAAACGTGGGTAGCAGCGCTACCCCCAGCCCGGCCTTGACCGCCTCGATGATCATGAAGAAGTGCTCGAGGCTAGGTCCCCAGCGGATATCGTGGACCGAGTTTTCGGTCGTCTGAAACCAGTGATCCCATGAATGCGGGCGCGTCGAGTGCCGGATCAGGCGGTGATGCCGCAGCGACGAAGCGTCCACGATTGGGTGTGGACCGGCCATGAGCTGAGGCGTGCACACGACTTGCACCTCCTCGCTCATCAGCGGGTCGATCACCGCATCGGGCCATTGTCCGGGGCCGAATCTGATCGCGACGTCGATCCGTTCCTTGACGAAATCGAGCTCGCCATCGCTCGATACGATGTTGATGGCGATCTCCGGATGCGCCTCCTGGAACGAAGGCAGGCGCGGGACCAACCAGCGCGTGCCGAAGGTGGGCAGCATGCCGATGGAAAGCGTGCCGCGGCCCTCCTGGGATGAAATGAGCTCGACCGTACCGGCTTCGATCAGGTCGAGCGACTTGCTCACCAGGCCGCTGTAATAGCGCCCTTGGTCCGTCAGTTCGATGCGCCGCGACCGTCGGGTGAACAGCGGCACCTGCAGGTATTCCTCAAGGCTGTGCACCAGGCGGCTGGCAGCGCTCTGGGTCACGTTGAGCTCTTCGGCGGCGCGGGTGAACGAGTTGTGGCGGGCAACCGCCTCGAAGGTCCGCAATGCGTTCAGGGAAGGGAGCAGGCGTCCACGCACGAATTTTCATTCCTTCAGGTCATGCAAGGGCGATCTTTATGCGCCTTGTGAGGCCGCGCCAAGTGGTTAGCGTGACGATTGAAAAAAGTTGCCCTCGGCGCTGCGGCGATCCGGGCACGTCGATCAATCCGGGGGGAACCTCATGAATTCGCATGAAATCGGTCGGGAGCTGACCGCGATCACGATGGGCATGGACGCGTTCGAACGCCGCCAGCCCGCCGACCGCAGCCTCATGGGTGGAGAGGGCCTGGTTCCCATCTACCTGGGGGCATCCTCCCTGGAACGCAGGCATTACGACGACATCGAGACGGTCAAGGCCGACCTTGCGGCCCTGGGCGAGAAGATCGATGCGCTGCCCGAGGGACCGCGCAAGGTGTTCCTCTCCGGAATGCTGGCATCCCTGCGCGTTGCCGCCAAGATGCTTGCCGGGGCGAGCCCGTCCTTTGAGGAAAAGGTTATAGATCTGGTGGGTGCGCCCGCCGGCCGGGAAGACCCCGCCGTGATCGAGGATGCGCGCTCCAGGCTGGACGTGCTGCTTCGCCAGTCGGGCTTCGTCAACGGCACCCTGGGCGAGCGTGTAGCCGCATGGGAAGAGGCTCGCGCCGTGCCCACTGAAAAGGTGGAAACGGTCTTTCGCGAACTGATGGGCGCCGCCAAAGCCAGAACCGACGCCATGATCTTCGATACCGGGGATTATGACATGGTGCTCAACCCGGTCCGGGGCATGTTTTATACGGCGCGCTGCTCGTTCAACGACGGCAAGATGGATCTCAATTTCGACCTGAGCTTCACCCGTGCCGCGCTCAAGCATCTGGTTTGCCACGAAGTCTTCCCCGGCCATTCCACCCAACTGCTGTCGACCAAGGCAGCGTTCGAAGCGGGCGAGGCTCCCGCCGATGCCCTCCTCATCACCACCGATGCGATCACGGGCTGCGTACAGGAAGGGATCGGCGACCAGGGCGTCCACCTCATCGATTTCGTCGAGGACGCCGACGACGAGATTCACATCGAGCTGCGCCGCGTCCGCAGCGCCGCGCAGACGAGCGCCGCCTGGATGCTGATGGTCGAGGGCGTCGGCCGCGAGGATGTCGCCAACTACCTTCGCAATACGGCAATGGGACAGGAAGCCTGGGTGCAGGGACGCCTGCGCATGGCGGCGCATCCGTTCCGCGGGCCCTTCATTTCCTCCTATTGGGCGGGGAACGAATGCGTGCGCAAGGTCCGCGAGCGCGTCACCCCAGATCAGCGTGGGGGCTTCATCAAGGCCCTCTATAGCTACGCCAATTCCCCGGCGAGCCTGTCGATGTTTCCCCAGATTGCCGCCTAAGGAGCTGTCATGAAGTTCACGATCATAGGTGCCGGCGCCATTGGCGGTCTTGCCGGAGCGTATATGACCAGGGCCGGCCACGACGTGCTGCTCGTCGACCGCTGGGCCGAGCACGTCGCAGCGCTGAACGAAAAGGGCATGTTCATCGATGGCGTGCGGGGCGAGATGACCGTTCCTGTAAAGGCGGCGACTCCCGATCAGCTTTCGGGCGATCTCGGCGTCGTGCTGATCGCCACCAAGTCCCAGCACACGCTCGAAGCCCTCAGGCAGATACTGCCGCTGCTCACCGCGGACAGCGCAGTCGTCTCCTACCAGAACGGCTTCAACGAGCCCGATATGATCGCGCTGCTCGATGAACATGGCCTTCCGGGAAAGGACATCATCATCGGCTCGATCCCCAATTATGGCGGCGCACTGGTCGACCCGGGCTATATCGAATTCGTCCACGAGGGCGCGATCCAGCTCGGCGAGATGAGCGGCGAGATGACCCCGCGCCTCAAGGAAATCGGCGACGCACTCTCGGCGCTCACCGAAGTCCAGTATTCGGACCGGATCTGGGGCCAGATCTGGGCCAAAGAAGTCTATTCGGCGCAAGTGGTTTTCTCGGCCCTCGCTGATGCCAAGATCCGCGACACGCTTGGGGTGGAGCGCTATGCCCGCCTCGCCGGCGCCATCGTCAAGGAAGCGCTCGAGATCGCCGATGCCAACAACATCGATATCCAGGCCTTCGATTTCTTCGATCCCGCCAACTACCGGGTCAAGACGGCCGAGGACACCAAGAAGCTCCTCGCCAATATCGACCACGCCATCTGGCTCTTGAAGAAAGACCAGGACAACAAGCCCACCCACAACTTCAAAAAGAAGGGCTCGGGCATCTGGTGGGATATCGTTTATCGCAAGCGCCCGTCCGAAACCCGCGCCTTTGCCGGAAAACTCATCGAGTTCGGCAAGAAGGCCGGTGCCGACACGCGTCTCAACGAAAGGATGGTCGGCATGATCTACGAGATCGAGGACGGCAAGCGCCAGCTCGGCTTCCACAATTATGATGAACTCGAAGCCTATGCGGCCGAGATCGGAAAGACCCTGCCATGACCAGCAAACTCGGCGTCGGCCTTATCGGTGCACACACCTGGGCCGACAAGGCCCATCTTCCCGGCTACAAGGCCCATGAGCGCGTCGACCTGATCGCCGTCTGCGATCTCGATGGTGATCGCGCCAGGGACATGGGCGAAAAGTATGGCGCCAGAAAGGTCTTCACCGACCCGGAAAAGCTCATTGCCGATCCCGACGTGCAGATGGTGGACGTCTGCACGCCCACCCACACGCACCTGCCGCTGAGCCTGGCGGCGATCGCCGCAGGCAAGCACGTGCTTTCGGAAAAGCCGCTGCACACTGAAGCCGCTCCGGCGTTCGACGCCGCAGCCAAAGCCGACGCCAAGGGCGTCCGCACCAAGCTCGGGTTCACGTTCCGCTATTCGCCGGCCATCAGGCAGATCAAGAAGTGGATCAATGACGGAACGCTCGGCGAAATCTTCCACATCCACGGCTTCGAGCAGAATTCGCAATGGCTCGATCCACAGGAGCCGCTGCGCCAGATCACTCCGGGCGTCGATCGTAATTCGCTCATCCCGGCCTCGATCGTCGGATATGGCTCGCACCTCATCGACCTGATGCGCTGGCTCGGCGGCGAGTTCGGCTCGGTCGCTTCCACCATGAAGAACTTCATTCCCGAGCGCATCGTGCGCGGTGAAGTCGGCCTTCAGAAGATCAAGGTCGAGGACGGCGCCGTGGCGCTGGTCGAATATGCCAATGGCGCGCAGGGCCTGTTGCAGACCTCTTATGTCGCCGTCGGCAATTATCCCGGCGTCGAAATCCGCGTCTACGGCTCGAAGGGCGCGGCTGTCGCTCGCCTGATCTCGGAATTCGGCACCGCCGAAACCCTCAAGATCGCCAAGGCCGAAGCGGTGGAGTTCATCCCCTATAACGTCGGCGCCGACGCCTTGCCGCCCGGCACGACTCTCAACACGCCCTGGCCCGAACTCTATTATCGCAATCTCGTCCGTCATTTCGTCGATGAAATTCTTGAAGACCGCCCGCAGGAATGCACGTTCTTCGACGGCGCCAAGAGCCAGGAAATCGTCGACGCGGTCATCAAGGCACATTTCGAGCGCCGTTGGGTCGATCTGCCGGGCGTGGGCGCATGAGCGGCTACGATCCGGCCCTCGTAGACGCCTTCCTGGAGCACCATTGGCGCTACCGGCCCGTGGATGCGACCTTCATGGGCAATCGCGACCATGATTATCGCCTGCCTCCGGTCGGCCCCGGCGTGCTTGCGGAGGAACTGAACGGCAACCGGGCGCTCCACGCCCGGATTGCCGCGACCCCGGAGCCGGCCTCGGTGGGCGATCGGCTCGACCGCCGCATGATGCTTGCCGAACTCGAGGTGCAGGCAGCCGCGATTGCGGCGCGGCCACGACTGGCCAATCCCGCATGGCTTTCAGGCGAGGCCGCGTTTGCGGTAATTTCGCTGCTCCTGCCGCAGACGGCCCCGGTTCGGCACGATGCGCTGCGCGCCCGTCTTGTCGCGATACCAGCGTTTCTTGCCGAGGGCGCGGCGGCGATCGGCGACTCCCCGACGCCTGCCGGCTGGGTGCAGCGCGCCCGCCGCGAGGCCCTGGCGATGGCCGTGTTCCTGCGTGAGGACATCGCACTGCACGACGACTACTCGCCGGACTGGGACGATGCCCGCAACGACGCCGCTGCTGCTTTCGAGAGCTTTGCCGCCGCCATCGCGGACCTCCCCGATGCCGATCCGGCCTGCGGGGAAGAGTTTCTCACGCTGATCATGAAGCGCCAGCATGGTCTTGGCCTCTCGCCCATCGAAGCGGTCGAGCAGGCCCGGGCGGCGTTCGACCGCATGGGCGAGGAACTTGTCAGCATGGCGAGTGCCATCGACAAGGACCGCTCCTGGCAGGACATCGTCGCGGGGCTGAGCAAGATCGGTCCGGCGAGCGTAGATGAGGCCTTCGCTTCCTATAGGGCCATCGATAGGGATGCCCGCGCGGCCGCTGCCGGACTGGTGACGCCGGCCGTGGAATACGGGCTCGACTATCGCTGGATGAGCCCGTGCTTCCGGCGGATCAGCCAATCGCTCTATTTCCTCTTCTACCGGTCCCCGCCGGGCCTTGAGGCCGGGCAGGGGAGCGTCTACTGGATCACCCCGCCGGGCGACGATGAGGCGGCGTTCCTCGCGGCCAACAACACGGCGACGGTCAAGACCATTCACTCCGTCCATCACGGTGGCGTCGGGCATCATACCCAGAACGCGCGCGCTCGTGCCGCGCAGTCGCGTCTGGCCCGCATTGCCGGCACGGACTGTGCCCTGGGCCTCGCCTTCCTCGGCGCCGGCACGCTCATCGAAGGATGGGCCTGCTATGTCGAGGACCTCCTGATGGAAGCCCCGGGCTTTTACTCGCCCGAGGAGGAAATTCTCCTCAAGCAATATGAGCGGCGTAACGCTGCGAGCGTATTGGTCGACATCAACCTCCATCTGGGGCGCTGGACGCAGGAACAGGCCGTCGCCTTCTACCGCGACGAGGCCGGCTTCGCGCCCTCCCGCGTCGAGGGTGAGGTTGTGCGTAATTCCATGCTGCCGGGATCACGGCTGATGTATTGGCTCGGTGTCGAAGGCATCAAGACGCTCCGCCGCCGCTGGAAGTCCGACACACTGTCCTTCCATGATACGCTCCTCAGTTACGGCCACGTGCCGCTGGCGTGGATCGCCGAGGAAATGGACCGGGCGGGGCAATTGAACCCATGAACGAGCAAGCCAGGGCACCGCTGCTGGACATCAAGGGGCTCGTCACCGAGTTCCGCACCGAGACTGGTCTGGTCCGGGCCGTGAAAGGCGTCGACCTCGCCATAGGGCAGGGCGAGACGGTGGCCCTGGTAGGTGAAAGCGGGTCAGGAAAGTCCGTGACCAGCCTTTCGGTGATGCGCCTCATCCCGAAGGGCGTCGGCGCGATTGCCGGCGGGCAGGTCCTCTTTCGTGACCGCAGCGGCGCGATCATAGATCTCGTCACGCAGTCCGAGGGCGCCATGCGCGCCATTCGCGGCAACCAGATATCGATGATCTTCCAGGAGCCGATGACCTCGCTCAATCCGACCCAGAAGGTCGGCGCGCAGATCGCCGAGGCGGCTCGCCTGCATCAGGGGCTCTCGCGGACCCAGGCGAAGGCCCGCGCCATCGAGATGCTGGCCCTGGTCGAAATCCCCGAGCCTGCCCGCCGCGCCGAGGTCTATCCCCACCAGATGTCAGGCGGCATGCGCCAGCGCGTCATGATCGCCATGGCGCTGGCCTGCAATCCGGCGCTGCTGATCGCCGACGAACCCACCACCGCGCTCGACGTGACGGTACAGCTCCAGATTCTCGAGCTCATGCGCCGCCTACAGCGCGAACTGGGCATGGGCATACTGTTCATCACCCACAATCTGGGCGTCGTAGCCGAGATCGCGGACAGGGTTGCGGTGATGTATGGGGGCCGGATCGTCGAGACAGCTCCGGTCAACCAGCTCTTCGCTGCGCCTAGCCATCCCTATACGCGCGGCCTCCTCGAAAGCCTGCCCACTGCCGATCATGCCGCCCGCGCGCGCGGAGAAACGCCAAGGCTCAAGGCAATCCCCGGTAGCGTCGTCGACCCGCGCAATCCTCCGGCCGGCTGCGATTTCAATCCGCGCTGTGCGCTGGCCGTCGCCAATTGCCGGGGCGAGGTGCCTCCCCTCTTCGATGTGGGCCCAGGTCACCAATCCCGCTGCTTCCGATGGAGCGAACTGAATGGCTGAGCCGCTTTTGGTCGTGAACGACCTCAAGGTTCACTTTCCGCTTGGCAAGACCCTTTTCAGCCGCGGTGTCGACGTCAAGGCCGTCGATGGCGTGTCGTTCACGGTCGGGCGGGGTGAGGTCGTCGGCCTCGTGGGTGAATCGGGGTCGGGCAAGACCACCCTGGGCCGTTCCGTATTGCGCCTAATCGAGCCGACGGCGGGAACCGTCGCCATGGACGGCCGCGAGATCACCGGGGTCCCGCCGCGCGAGATGAAGACCCTGCGCTCGCGCATGCAGATCATCTTCCAGGATCCCTATGCCAGCCTCAACCCGAGGATGAACGTCGGCCAGATCATCGGCGAAGCCCTCATGCTTCACGGGATCGGGACGCGCCAGGACCGTGGCGCGAGGGTGGCTGCCCTTCTCGATCAGGTGGGGTTGCCCGCGCAGGCGGCGTCCCGTTTCCCGCATGAGTTTTCCGGTGGGCAACGCCAGCGCATCGGCATCGCCCGCGCGCTCGCCGTGAGCCCCGATTTCATCGTGGCGGACGAGCCTGTTTCGGCGCTCGACGTCTCCATCCAGGCCCAGATCATCAATCTCCTGCAGGACCTGCGCCGGCAGCTCGGACTGTCTCTGCTCTTCATCGGGCACGACCTCTCGGTGATCGAGTTCCTGTGCGACCGCGTCATCGTGCTTTACCTCGGCAAGATCATGGAAGTCGCCACCGCCGCCGACCTTTATGCGTCGCCCCGGCACCCCTATACGCGCGCGCTCCTCGACGCCGCGCCGGTGCCCGATCCGACAGTGCGGCGCGAGCGCATCACGCTCAAGGGCGACCTTCCCAGCCCGATCTCGCCGCCCAGCGGCTGCGTGTTCCGCACGCGCTGTCCCTTCGCCATCCCAGCCTGCGCCGAGGTCGTGCCGCCGCTCGAGGGCGTTGGCGACCAGCACCAGGTCGCCTGCATCCGCGCCGACGAGCTCGACCTGGGGCCGGCGCGCGGCGTTGCATGACGCCCAAGTCATCCACGCGCGCCCGTTTCCATGAGTTGCGATGCATGGAAAACGAAGATTTTCGGGCGTTGCATGATCCGATCCACCCCCTTCATCCTGACAGTCATGAAGGAGCATTTTTCGACGAACGCAAAGCCCGAGTCTGGCGTCGTCGTAATGAACATGCACAAGGCGAAGGGAAAACAGTTCGATGAGGTCATCATCTTTGAACACTGGCCGATCAAACGAAAGGGACAACCGCCCTACAATGGCGACAGGATCGTGCGCTTCAACTCTAGGGAGCAGATCGACGACCAGGCACGGCAGAATTTCCGTGTCAGCGTGACCAGAGGTAAGCGTCAGACGACTGTTTTGACCCCAAAAGGCGATCCCTGCGTTCTTCTTCTGGGGAACAATAGTTAGATGGAATTGGGATAGACCAGATGTTGATCTGGTTCTTGCGGTTCATGTTTTTCCTTCGGTTACGGCTGCTGCCGCATTCTTGTCGCGTCGCTGCAACAGCCACTTTGCCGGCAGCATGAGCCAGAACGTCGCAAGGTAGAACAGCAGCTCAAACAGCGCGCTGCTACCTTCGGCCTTTTGTCCCTTCAACCTGGCGGGAAATGCATCGAACGTATTGCCCAGAAGATTGCCAAAGAAGATGACGCGGATCAGCAGCATGATGTCGCCTGCGGTCTTTTCGCCGTAGAACTCGGCAAGTCGCGCAGTCATCGCAGGGTCTGGCTTGCGGTCGGTTTCGGCGTAGTGCTGTGCGAACAGAAGCGCCGGAAGTTCGTGTTCGGTGGCGGATGCCTCGAATTGCAGGTCGAACATATTTCGGATCTCGTCGGTGCTCATGCCGCTGGTCACGGCTTGTTGGGCATGAAACCAGGTGCAGTAGGTACAGCCGTTGACTGCCGTCACCACCATCATGATCTTTCCGGTGAAGACCTTCCCGATATCCGGATTTCGCATCGCGCGGGCCACGGCCGGGACTTTCGAGATCAGAAAGCCCAAGTCGCGAAAGAGTATGCCTGGGGAGAATATCTTCTTGTCGTAGGTGGTGCTATGCATGGTGGTGCCCCTTATTTTCTTGACCGGAGGTTTCAGCCTGCATTCCCCAA
This sequence comes from Paradevosia shaoguanensis, assembly GCF_016801025.1. Classification (GTDB taxonomy): domain Bacteria; phylum Pseudomonadota; class Alphaproteobacteria; order Rhizobiales; family Devosiaceae; genus Paradevosia; species Paradevosia shaoguanensis. The sequence goes on from NZ_CP068983.1 coordinate 2,190,868, forward strand.
GTGGCGTGTCGTTTGAGGTGAAGATCGCCTGTATCCGAGCGCTAGACAAGGATTTTCTGCCGCAAGCGGCACCTGCGGTCGCGCAGACTGCTGGATCTGGACGGATCAGACCGCGAAGCCGCTGTTTCCTTGCCCAGGGGCGGCGTTTTTCAGCGCAGCGGACAGATCTGTCCAGCCGCTTTCGTTCAGTTTGAGCGTGGATCGCGATCATGCGCATAGCGGTGGCGCTCGCAATCGGCGGATAGCGGCGAGGATGGCGCGTACCATCGTGCCGGTGACAGCGACCTCGGCCAGCTGGAAGGTGATGGTGCGGGCGTGACGGACCACACGTGCCCCGATCTTGATCAGCTTCAGTTGCAGGCTGGTCAACGACCAGTCGGCCATGGCCTCGGGCGCTCGATGCAGCGCAAGAAGGTGGCCAGGTTGTACGCCAGGGCGTGCAGTTGCAGCCGCACCTCATTGTCGCGGAACTTCCGGCACGACAGCCGCGTCCAGCGAAAGGCGTATTTGCCCTCTTTGATGTGCTGCTCGGCGGTGCCGCGCTGGTTGTAGAACCGCACCACCCAGTCCGGCTCCATCGGCAGGTTGGTGACGATGAAGCCGAAACGCGGGAACAGTTCGCCCGGATGCCATTCGATCTTGGCGATCACCCGGCGTTCCTTGTCCCAGGACGCCGCCTGATACTCGAATTCCTCGAAGAACCGCTTGACCTTGGTCAGTGACGGCCGCCCGACAGGGCGCGTTAGCCGATGCGCGATCTTGTCCTTGAGGACCGCGTTTGCGGGCAGCCGGATGGCGTAGAAGAACCGCGCTTCTTCCAATCGCTCATAGATCGCCGGGATCGCGTAGGCAGCATCGGCCCGGAAGAACCTGCCACCAAGGTCGCGCTCCGCGTAGCGCGCAATGACGGGGTCGAGAACATCACGCCAGCCATCGGCGCTGTGGACGTTGCCATGGCGCAGGGCGCAGCGTTCCAGCATCCCGAACTGGTTGAACAGAAAGTTGGGGTGATAGCAGCTACAGTCGAAATGGCCATTCCAGGCGGACCCTTCCTGGTCGCCATGGGTCGGGCTGACCGGAGCCGTCCATGTCCAGAACGATGTACTTCAGCCCGTTACGGTCATGGAACCGGTCGATCCATTGCCCGTTCAGGTCGGCCAGCGCGGCACGGTTCCCGGCCAGAGCCAGCGTCTCGGTCTCGAACCGTCCCATCTGCGATGCCGAGGCCGCTTGTGCATCGACCGCTCTGCCGCCGACAACTTGGCGCATGACCGGATCGCAGGCGAGACGGTTGGCGTCGTTGACATCCTCGTATCCGGCCAGCCGCCCAAAGACTGATTGCCGGAACAGGCCGTCGAGCCGATGGACCGTGTTCTTGCCAGAGCGAGTATCGCGCAGCGCCGCTGACGCCAAATCGGACAACCCGAGCGCGTCATCAAGCTCGCGCATCACCAGAAGGCCGCCGTCGGAACTGAGCTGCGTGCCGCGAAATTCCAGCCGCACGCGAGGGTCGAAATCCACCCGATCTGCCCGTTGCAAGCCCGCACCCTCTGGGTGATCCATGAAACGCGCCCCTCGCAGCCTTCAACACCATGTTTTATATAGGAAATATAATGGTCAGGACAGCGAAATCAGCGCCTTACTTGGGAAATGTGGGATGAAACGAATATTCATCTCCTCGCGCGGCAACCCTGAGCACTTGGCGGAGCTTTTCCGTCGGGAACTCCCTGGCTACGAAGTCCTCACCGCCCAACCCGGGCCGGACGATCCGGCGGTGCAGTACATCGTGGTCGGAAGGCCGGCGCCGGGAGTGATCGCCGCCGTTCCCGGCATCGAACTCGTCCTGAGCCTCAATGCCGGCGTCGAGCACCTGCTGGCCAGCGGCGAGGTTCCCGAAGGGCTGCCGATCGTGCGGCTCGTCGACGAGGGCCTGGCGCTGGGCATGGCAGAATGGGTGCTGGCACAGGCCCTGGCCTGGCATCGCAATCTCTTCGACTATGCCGAGGTCCAGAAGCGTGCCGAATGGTTGCCGAGCTCCGAAAAGCTCGCGAACGAGCGGCGGGTGGTGGTCCTGGGCGCGGGCGCGCTAGGGCGTCCGGTTGCCGGGCATTTCGTCCGCTTCGGCTTTGATACCCGGGTCTGGTCACGCACCCGCCACGACATTCCCGGCGCCGCGACTTTCGCCGGCAAGGATCAGCTTATCGAGGCCGTCTCCGGCAGCGACATCCTCGTCAACCTGCTGCCGCTAACCGCCGAGACCGCCAATATCATCGATGCCTCGGTGTTCGCGGCGCTCAACCAGGGTGCGTTCTTCATCAACGGGGCGCGAGGGGCGCACGTTGTGGATGCCGACCTGCTTGCCGCGCTCGACGCAGGCCAGCTGAGCGGTGCTGCGCTCGACGTCTTCCGCGTCGAGCCGCTGCCCGCAGAAGATCCGTTCTGGCGGCACCCGAAGATTCGCGTTTCTCCACACGTGGCGGCTCCGACGCACGCCCATGTGGCGGTGAATGAAATGGCCGAGAATATCCGTCGGTTCGAGCGTGGTGAGGCGATCCCCCACCTCGTGGATCGAACCGCCGGCTACTAAACTACAGACCGGGGACAACCCGGCTGAGGAAACAACAAAGGGCAAAAGGTAGGAAACACATGACTTTCAAACCAACTCGTCGCAGCGTGCTGCAGGGAATGCTTGCCGGATCGGCTGCCTTCGCGGTGATGGGGGCTTTCCCGGCCTTCGCGCAGCAGAAGGGCGGAAAGCTGACTGTCGGTCTTACTTATGAAATCGACACGATGAACGTCTATTCCACCGGCTTCCTGGGCGACGCCCAGGCCGCAGTGGTCGAAGGGCTGCTGGCGCCCGATCCGCACGCCAAGTACGTGCCGGTCCTCGCTACCGAAGTGCCTACCCTCGAGAACGGCGGCATCGTCGTCTCCGAAGGCGGCAAGACCATGAAGATCACCTATAAGCTTCGCCCTGGCGTCAAGTGGCATGACGGCGCTCCCTTCACGTCCGCCGACGTGAAGTACACCTGGGAAGCGGTCAAGGATCCGGCCTTCATCGCCGAGTCCAAGGATGGCTCGTCCGAAGTCGAGAGCATCGACACGCCGGACGACCTGACGGTTGTGGTCAACTACAACACGATCCTGCCGACCTTCGCCTCCACGCTCTTTACTTTCGGCATCCTGCCCAAGCACCTGCTAGAGGGCACCGACCTCAACACCTCGCCCTACAACGAGACCCCGGTCGGCACCGGCCCTTTCAAGGTTACCGAGTTCGTTCGCGGCCAGTACGTGGTGACCGAGCGCTTCGACGACTACTGGCGCAAGGCCGACAACGGCGATCAACTGCCGTATCTCGACGGCATCATCTTCAAGATGATTCCCGACACCAATACCCTGATTACCCAGCTCAAATCGGGTGAAGTGCAACTGGTCGTGCAGACTCCCTACAACCAGGCCGCTCAGGTCGAAGGGATCGACGGCATCGAGATGATCAAGGGGCCGCTGCTGTCCTGGCAGCACCTGGACTTCAACTTCAAGCGTCCCTCGCTCGCCGACATCAATGTCCGCAAGGCCATCGCCTCCGCGATCGATCGTTCCATCCTCATCAAGGCGCAGGGCGGCTTCCCGGAAGCCATCAAGTCGCCGGTCGTGCCGGTATTCGACTTCTACGCCGCCGACACGCCCGAAACGCCCTATGACGTCGAAGCAGCCAAGAAACTGCTCGATGATGCCGGTTACAAGCCTGGCGGCGACGGCATCCGTGAAAAGGATGGCGAGCGGCTGTCCTATACCTTCATGGTGCAGGCTGGCCGTGCCGATGACGAACTCGCACAGCAGGTCATCATCGCTCAGCTCAAGGCCATCGGCATCGAGGCCACCGCTGACAACAAGACTGGCGTTGCCTACCGCGAAGCCCGCTACAAGGGCGGCTACGACCTCATCTATGGTCGCTGGATCACCTCTGCCGATCCGGTCTATTCGGTGTTCTGGGGGACCGGTGGCGCCAATAACGGGCAGTCCTATTCCAACCCTGCCCTGGATGCGGCTTTCGGCAAGTTCGAGAACACGCTCGATCCCGCCGCGCGTAAGGAAGCTGCGGCCGAGTTCCAGAAGATTCTCGCCGAGGACCTTCCCACGATTTCCCTGACGACGAATGTGGCCTTGATCGCCAAGACCAAGAAGCTGAAGAACTTCGTTCCGAACCCGACGAACATGACCAACTTCATCAACTCCAGCCCGTGGTATCTCGAATAGTGCTGGAATCCCTGATCTCCTGCTTCCGGCGCATTGTGCCGGAAGCAGTATCGGTACTGGATCGGGAGGTATCATGAGCTTCGGTTTTATCCTTCGGCGGCTCGGGGGAGCGATACCGCTGCTCCTGGGTATCTCCCTGATCCTTTTCACCATCATCCACCTTGCCCCGGGTGGGCCTCTGGATATGTATACGGACAATCCGGCCGTCAGCCAGGAAGCGCTCGATCAGATCGCCCGGGCGTACGGCCTCGACCAACCCGTTCCTGTGCAATACTTCCTGTGGCTCAAGGCCATGGTCGTCGGTGATTGGGGCTATTCGATTCGCACCGGCCGGCCGGTTCTGACCGAGATAGCGCTGCGACTTGGCCCGACCCTGCAACTCGGTGGCCTCGCGTTGCTGGTCTCCCTCTGTGTCGCAATTCCGCTTGGTGTCCTGAGCGCTTCGCGCCGGGGCTCGGCGCTCGACAACGGCCTCACGCTGGCCTCGTTCACGGGCATATCGGTGCCAGTCTTCTGGTTGGCGCTGCTGCTCCAACTGCTGTTCTCGGTGCAACTGGGATGGCTGCCTTCGGCGGGCTACCAGTCGATCGGAGACGGCTCCTTCCTCGACAGGCTTTCGCACATCGTGATGCCCGCCGCCGTGCTCTCGCTAGCGACTATCGCCTCGTGGAGCCGCTTCATCCGATCCGGCATGGTTGATGTCCTCAACCAGGACTATGTTCGCACGGCCTATGCCAAGGGGAGGGGGGAGCCCGGCGTGCTGCTTTTCCATGCTCTGCGCAATGCCATGATCCCTGCCGTGACTGTCATTGCCGTCGATTTCGGCACAGTTATTTCTGGCGCTGTCATCACCGAAACCGTCTTTGCCTGGCCGGGTATCGGTCGCCTCTTTATGGAGAGCATGGACGGACGCGACTACCCCATGCTGATGGGGCTCATGATGATGGGTTCGGTCGGCATCATCCTCGCCAACATTGTAGCCGACCTCGCTTACGCGGCGTTGGACCCGCGGATCCGCTATGGCTGACCTTTCCCTGTCCCCCGCAACTGTCGTTCCTCCCCAAAGCTATGGCCGCCGTGCCTTACGGCGTTTTCTCAAGCATAAGGCCGCCGTTGCCGGGCTCCTGTTCCTCTTGGTCATGGGCCTGATCGTGTTGATCGGTCCCATCGTGTCGCCCTATGCTTTTGATGCGCAGGATTTCATGCTCATCGGTTCGCCCGGGCCGATATCGTCTGCACACTGGCTTGGAACCGACGAGTTGGGACGCGATGCGCTCACTCGCCTGATCCACGGCGGGCGGATCTCTCTCGCGGTGGGCCTCGCCGGAGCCATCGTTTCGACCGTCGTCGGCACACTGGTTGGAGCCATGGCGGGCTTCTACCGTGGGTGGACCGACACCATCCTGATGCGCTTTACCGACGTGATCCTCTGCATCCCCACCTTGCCGCTGGTATTGCTGCTATCGGGCCTCTTCCGGCCGAGCCCGCCATTGCTGGTTGCTATCGTCGGCATCCTCATCTGGATGGGGACGGCGCGGCTGGTCCGCTCGCAGTTCCTCGCCTTGCGCGAGCGCGAATTCGTCGAGGCGGCCCGGGCACTGGGAGCAGGGGGCGCGCGTCTTATGTTCCGCCACATCCTGCCCAACGCCATCGGTCCGATAACCGTGGCCGCGACCCTCGCCGTGGGCAGCGCCATCATGCTGGAATCGGCGCTTTCCTTCCTCGGCTTCGGCATCCAGCCGCCTGTGCCGACCTGGGGTAATCTCCTCAACAGCGCCAGTTCGTGGCTGTCCGTCGCCCCTTGGCTCGCCATTCCTCCCGGGCTCTGCATCCTTTTCACTGTCCTCTCCGTGAACTTCCTCGGGGATGGACTACGCGACGCGCTCGAGCCGAAGGAATAGGGCGGTGGAGGGCCTTTCGCGTTACATCGTCGATCAGGGCCCCAAACCGGTCGCGCGCGGCAAGGCCGTGGCAAGCACAGGCAATCCGATCGTGACCGAGACGGTCACGCGTGTGCTCGCGGATGGCGGCAATGCCGCGGATGCGGCGATCGCGGGTGCCCTGGTGCAGGCGGCGGTCGAACCGCATCTGACCAGCCATGCCGGCATGGTCTCCTGTCTCTATTGGGATGCCAATACCGGCAAGGCTTATCAGCTCAATGCCCTCGGCACGCTACCGCCCGATCTATCGCCGTTCCGCCCGATCAATGGCGTGGGCGGATGGGCCCGAGAAGGCGCTCCCGGTCCGCAGGCGGCGATACCGGGCTTCATGCCCGGGCTCGGCGCGCTCCACGCGCGCTTCGGCAGCAAGTCGTGGGCAGAGCTTTGCGCGCCCGCGGTGGAGTGGGCCGACAAGGGCCATCCCGTTTCTTCATTCGAGTATGGCGTCAACGTTTTCGCGGCGCCCTTCGTCAGCTACTTCGAATCCGGCCGCGAAGTCTTCATGCCTAGCGGCTTCCTGACCCCGGTCGGTAAGGTCGTTCGTAACCCGAAGCTGGCAAGGACACTCCAGCGATTGGCGGACGAGGGGCCCGGCTATTTCACCACCGGCGGTTGGGCGCACGCATTCGTTGCGGCGGGCAATTCACTTGGATGGCCTATTCGTCCGGATCACCTCACCGCCAATCCCCCGCGCTGGCAAGAGCCCCTGCGCTTCAGCTATCGCGACCACGAGATTCTTGCGCTCTCTCCGCCCGAACGGCAGGGCGCCTATTGCGCTCTCGTTCTGGGCGTGATGCAGGCACTCGGGGTGGCGGAAATGGAGCCGTTCGGGGCGGACCACATCTATTCGATGACACACGCCCTGAGGCTGGGTGATCAGGCCGCCGGATTCCTCCACGATCCGAAGTTCTTCGGTGAGGCGGCCGATGTGATGATGGATCCAGACTATCACCGGTCGCTGGCCCGGCTGATTGCCGCGGGACGACCGCGGGTCGATCTCACCGAACACGTGCGGCTGACGCGTGGTGCCTCGGCTTTCGCGGCGACGGGCTGGAACAGTGCGCGCAGCAAGTCGCCCGTCGGCTCCTGCGAAATCTCGATCGTCGACGCGCAGGGCAATTGGGTTCAGATGATGAACACGATTCAGTCTGGCGGCATACCCGGCATAGCGGTGGACGGAGTCTTCATGATGGGCTCGCACGAGCAGACGTCCATGAGTGCCCACTTTGCGAACTGGAGAGTGCCCGGCGCCCGGATGCGCAACATCCTGGGCAATACGCTAGTGCTAAAGGGCGGCACGCCATGGCTGAGCCTAGGAACCCCCGGCAACGTCTATGCGACCGTCGCTCAGATGCTTCTCAACATTCTCGAATTCGGCATGTCGCCGGACAGGGCCTCCGACGCCCCCCGCATGCTGCCGCTGGAAGACGACTACACGTTGGCGATCGAGAGCCGGCTGACGCCCAAAACGATCCTTGATCTTACCAAGCTCGGCCTAACACTGGCGCCGATGCCTGGATGGGATTGGAATCAGGGGTCGTTTCAGATGTGTTGGCGTGAAGGCGACAGCTTGGCGGCAAGCGCCGACTATCGCCGTACCGGCGTGGCCGCGGCGATTTAGCGCCACCTGACGGCTAGTGAAGAAGGTGTTGATGTTTCTGGCCTTTGCCGAAAGGAATAGCCCACCCGGCAACGTTCTGCTTTCCGGCATCCGAAACAGTGGAAATGACATCAGCGGTCGAAGTGTAAGGAGCAGCCCTGCATCGCAGGGATAGAGCGCCGTTTTCTGATTCGCACGCTGCTCCAGCAATCAATGTCTTATGAAGTGGCGGAGAGAGAGGGATTCGAACCCCCGATAGAGTTGCCCCTATGCCGCATTTCGAGTGCGGTGCATTCAACCACTCTGCCATCTCTCCGCAGAGACGCTTGTTCCCGCGCTGGCAGCACGGGTGGTCGACGGATCGGGCTTATGGCATAGCGGAGGCCCGGCTGCAACACCCAATCCGATGCAAAATGGTTATGCCTCCACAACTCCCGCTTTTCGTCTATGGCACGCTGAGGGATGGCGATATTCGCGCGCTGGTGATCGGGCGTGAGCCGGCGCTCACGGTGGCGCGTGCGCCGGGTTTGGTGGTGGTTGGTTTTCCGGGGAAAAGCTATCCGGCGCTGGTGTCCGATGCGGCGGGCGCGGCCGAAGGGTTGCTGCTGACCGATCTCGTGGCCGGGGAGTGGGCGGCGCTCGATGCCTATGAGGGCGCGGACTATGAGCGGCGCATCATCATGGTCGACGTGGATGGGGTGATGGGCGAGGCGGTGGTCTATTGGCCGCTCGTTGCCGTTCGGGCCGGTTCGGCGTTGTGGTCCCTCGATCGATGGCAGCGGAACCACAAGGCGGCGTTTCTCATTGAGGAGGCGAGGGGACGTCCGTGAAATCACAAGCGCTTGCAGTTGCTTGATCGGCCGTCATCGACCGGGCAAGGTCCGGGCGTCCACTAAAAGGGAGATACCGACCATGACTGCGCGCAGAGACGTCGTTGCCGGTTTGGCGACGCTGCCCTTACTCAGCCTGCTGCCATTTGGGCTTGCCCGGGCTCAGGACAGCAAGCCGCTCGAGGGCGATGCGATTGCTTCCTCGGCTGGGGATATCATCATCCATCCCGTCAACCATGCCAGCCTCCTGCTCGCCTGGGGCGACCAGGTGGTCTATGTCGATCCGGTAGGTGGCGCGGCGCGCTATGAAGGGCTGCCCAAGCCGACGGCGATCCTCATTACACATGCGCATGGCGACCATTTCGACCCGCCGACGCTGACGGCGATTGCCGGGAGCGTGCCTATACTGACGACTGCGCAAGTGCTCGAGCGGTTGCCCGATGCGCTCAAAGCTAATGCGAAGGCAGCGGCCAATGGTGAGACGGTGGATTTTGCGGGCGTCAAGGTCGACGTCGTGGCGGCCTACAACACCACCGAGGCGCGGCTGCAATATCACCCGAAGGGCGTGGGCAACGGCTATGTCCTCAATATTGGGGACAAGCGCATCTATGTGGCGGGCGATACGGAGGATATTCCAGAAATGCGTGCGCTCACGGCGATCGATGTCGCATTCCTGCCGATGAACCTGCCCTATACGATGGACATCCAGCAGGCGGCGGATGCGATCAAGGCGTTCAAGCCGGCAATCGTCTATCCCTATCACTACCAGGGCTCCAAGGTCGAAGACCTGCCCGGGCTGGTGGGCGATGCCGCCGAAGTTCGTCTACGCAACTGGTATCAGGAGTAAGCAATGCCCCAGGCCGATGTCTTCGAGTCCGCGGCGGGCGAGATCAAGGTCACGCCCGTCAACCATGCCAGCCTGGTGCTGGGGTTCGGCGATCTCACCGTCTATCTCGATCCGGTGGGTAGTCCCGACCGTTACAAGGACCTGCCGCGGCCGGACCTGATCCTGCTCACCCATGAGCATGGCGACCATTTCAACCCGGATACGCTGGCGGCCCTGCTGATGCCGCAGACGCGCATCATCGGTTCGCGCGTGGTGATCGAAAAGCTTGAGGGCGCACAGGCCGAGCAGGCGGAAATTCTCGCTCGCGGCGAGACGGTCGATTTCCGCGGAATCGAGATCACGGCGATCCCGGCCGAGAACATTTCGCCGGAAAGGCTCAAGTACCACCCGCCGGGCGTGGGCAACGGTTATGTGCTGCGGTTCGGGGGTAAGGGCGTTTATGTGTCGGGTGACACCGAAGATACGGCGGAGATGCGCGCGCTCGAGGATATCGACATCGCGTTCCTGCCGATGAACCAGCCCTATACCATGACCGGGCAGCAGGCGGCCGATGCGGCGCGCGCGTTCCGGCCCAAAGTGGTCTACCCCTTCCACTATCTGGGCGGCGCCGAGAACGAGGTCTTTGCCACCGAACTCGCAGGCGAGCCGGGTATCGAGGTGCGAATGCGCGACTGGTATGCGGAGGGATGAGCCGGACGGGGCTCGGCTTGGCAGACAAGGCTTGACTCACGGGGCTTTTGCCCTGATAAGCCCATTCCGATTGCGTGCGGGGAGACCTGCGCGCTTTTTGAACTTGAAACCGCTGCTTGAGGCCGCCGGCCGGGCGTAAGCCTGGCGAAACAGCCGAAGTCCGCAGGAAGGCGAAAAGCCTGCGGCGCCGCAAAGCGCGCAAATGGGACCGAGACCCTAGAGGCTTCGGCATGTGACGAATGACTTTCGCAGTCATCAAAACTGGCGGCAAGCAGTACAAGGTTGCCGCAAACGACGTTCTCAAGATCGAAAAGCTCGATGCCGAGCCGGGCACGATCGTGACTTTCGATCAGGTTCTCATGGTTGGCGAGACGGTCGGTACTCCGGTCGTTGAAGGCGCGCTCGTCGCTGCCGAGCTGGTCGAGACCCGCAAGTCGAAGACCGTTATCGTCTTCAAGAAGAACCGTCGCCACAACTATCGCCGTCGCAACGGCCACCGTCAGCTGCTCTCGACCGTGCGGATCACCGAGATCCTCACCGGCGGCGCCAAGCCGACGATCGCTGCCAAGCCGGCCAAGGCCGCTGCCGCGACCGACAGCGTGAGCGAAGCCAAGCCGGCCAAGAAGGCCGCCGCCAAGGCTGAAGCTCCGGCTGCCGAGGCCAAGGCTCCGGCCAAGAAGGCTGCGCCCAAGAAGGCTGCTGCCGAGACTGAAACCGAGGCCCCTGCCAAGAAGGCTCCGGCCAAGAAGGCCGCTCCGAAGGCCGACAAGGAATAAGGACGAACTAAGATGGCACATAAGAAAGCAGGCGGTTCATCCCGCAACGGTCGCGATACCGCTGGTCGCCGTCTCGGCGTCAAGAAGTTCGGTGGTGAAGCTGTCATCGCCGGCAACATCCTGGTCCGCCAGCGCGGCACCAAATGGCATCCGGGCACCGGCGTGGGCCTGGGCAAGGATCACACGATCTATGCCCTGGTTGACGGCACCGTCACCTTCCGCACCCGCGCCAATTCGAAAGTCTTCGTGTCGGTTCAACCGGCAGAAGCTGCTGAATAACCCGGTGAGGACGCTGCGTACCCTGCCGGAGATCGATCCCCGGCAAGGCGCGCACTAGGCAAAGCGCCAGACAAATCCGAAAGGGGAATCGGTCTTCCGGTTCCCCTTTTGCTTTTGGATGGTTGAAATGAGTGGGATCGACCTCAAGAATGCGTTGCCGTCTCGGCTCGAGACCGAACGGCTGACTCTCAGACCCCCGATGCGGGGCGACGCCCTGGCGCTGGTCGAGCAGGCCAACAATTACAAGGTGGCGCGCATGCTCAAGCGCATGCCCCACCCCTATGGCCGGGCCGACGCCATCGGCTTCATCGAGGTCGTGGCGCAGCGCGAGAGCGAGCGGGCCTATATCGTGTGCAGCAAGCGCGGCACGCTGGTCGGGGTGGCGAGCTTCATGTTCGCCGACGGCTATCCGCCCGAGATCGGTTATTGGTTCGGCGAGAGTTTCTGGGGGCGCGGCTATGCCAGCGAAGTTGTCGCGGCCATGCTCGTCGCCGCCCGCGCCACCGGACATTTTCCGGTGATCTGCGCCCAGGTGTTGGCGCATAATTACGCTTCGGCGCGCGTCCTCGAAAAGGCGGGCTTCGGGCGCACCCATACATCGGTCGACGCCGTGGGGAACAACCGCGGCAAGTCGGTCATTCACTTCCGGCTGGAGACGGCCGAGGAGGCGGCATGAGCCTAGTATTGGAAACCGAGCGCCTGCGGCTGCGCCTGCCGGAAGCGGGCGATGCGGCGGCCATCGCGGCGGCCCTCGATAATTTCAACGTGACGCGCTGGCTGGCCATCGTGCCGCACCCCTATGGCATGGCCGATGCCGAGCAATGGCTGGGCGGCCTGCCTGAGCAGCCCGAACTGGGGCGCGCGCCCTTCGCGATCGACCTGCCCGGAAGCGGATTGATCGGCGTCGTCAGCCTCACGCCCTATCTCGGCTATTGGCTGGCCGAGCCCTATTGGGGCCGTGGCTATATGAGCGAGGCCACTGCGGCGCTGCTGGCCTGGCACTATGGTCAGGACAGTGCCGAGGACGTGGTGACCTCCAGTACGCGCGACGACAATCACGGTTCGCGCAACGTGCTGCGCAAGCTGGGTTTCGTCGAAACGGGGCTTGAGGAGCGCACGCATCCCCTGCGCGGCCACGTTTACGCCGCGGTTACACACGAGTTGACGCGAAAAGCCTTCGAGGAGAGGGGGCGATGAGTCTGGCTCTCAACACGGACCGTCTCATCCTGCGTCTGCCGCGTATGGAGGATGCCGAGCGCATCGCCTTCCACCTCAACAATTTCGGGGTGGCGGGCAATCTGGCGCGGGTGCCCTATCCCTATTTCATGGCCGATGCCAAGGCCTGGCTGCGCACGCGGCATGCCGACCTGCCGCCGCAGGAAACCAATTTCACCATCGAGGTGCCGGGCGAAGGCGTGGCGGGCTCGATCGGCTTCCATATGGGGTCGGCGGGCGAGCCGGTGATCGGCTATTGGCTGGGCCAGCCCTTCTGGGGGCGCGGCTACATGACCGAGGCGGCGCGGGCCGCGCTCGACTGGTATTTCGACGTTACCGCCGAGGACCGGGTCCTCTCGGGCGTCTTCGATTTCAACACGGCGTCCCTGAACGTCCAGACCAAGCTCGGATTTACCGAGATCGGCCGTTCCACCATGCATTGCCTTGCGCGCAACGCCGAGGTGCGCCATATCGACACCGAACTCACGCGCGAAGCGTGGATTGGACAGAAAAGATGAAATTTCTCGACCAGGCCAAAGTCTACATTCGCTCCGGCGACGGCGGTGGCGGCTCCGTATCGTTCCTGCGCGAAAAATTCGTCGAGTTCGGCGGGCCGAATGGCGGCAATGGCGGGCGCGGGGGCGACGTGGTCGCCGAATGCGTCGATGGCCTCAATACGCTTATCGATTACCGCTACCAGCAGCATTTCCGCGCCAGCACGGGCACGCATGGCATGGGCAAGAACCGCACCGGGGCCAATGGCGCCGACGTGGTGCTGCGCGTGCCTGTGGGCACCCAGATCTTCGAGGAAGACCGCGAGACGCTCATTGCCGACCTAACCGAAGTCGGCCAGCGCGTGGTGCTGCTTTCGGGTGGCAATGGCGGCTTTGGCAATGCCCATTTCAAGACGTCGTCCAACCAGGCACCGCGTCACGCCAATCCGGGCCAGCCGGGTATCGAAAAGGCCATCTGGCTGCGCCTCAAGCTCATTGCCGATGCTGGCCTCGTCGGCCAGCCCAATGCCGGCAAGTCGACCTTTCTGGCCGCCGTCTCCGCGGCAAAGCCCAAGATCGCCGATTACCCCTTCACGACGCTTCATCCCAATCTGGGCGTGGTCAAAATCGGGGAGCGCGATTTCGTTCTGGCCGATATTCCCGGCCTCATCGAGGGCGCCCATGAAGGCATCGGCATCGGCGACCGGTTCCTCGGCCATATCGAGCGCTGCAACGTGCTGATCCATCTGATCGATGGCACGCAGGAAGACATCAAGGGCGCCTACAAGGCCATCCGCAACGAGCTCTTCCTCTATGACGAGCTGCTGGCCGAAAAGCCCGAGCTGGTCGTGCTCAACAAGATCGACGCCTTGCCCGAGGACGAGGTCAAGGAAAAGCTCAAGACCTTGAAGCGCATCTCCAAGGCCCCTGTCTTCGGCGTGTCCGCCGCGACCCATCAGGGGCTCGACGCGGTGCTCTACGCCATCATAGACGTGATCGACCGCAACAAGGCCGAACGCGAGGAAGAGGCGCGAAGGGCCATACAACCGAACTGGGCGCCGTAAAGCAGATGAGTGGGGGGACTTCAAATGCTTTGGCGCCTTTCCGGCGCCTGACGGTCAAGATCGGCTCGGCGCTGCTTGTGGACGGCAAGACCGGCAAGCTGCGCACGCAATGGCTGCGGGCGCTGGCCGCCGATATCGCCGCGCTCAAGGGCGAGGGCCGGGACGTGGTCATCGTCTCTTCCGGCGCCATTGCGCTGGGGCGGCGGCTCCTCAAGCTCGACGCGGTTTCGCTCCTGCTCGAAGAAAGCCAGGCGGCCGCCTCGGCCGGGCAGATCGCGCTCAGCCAGGCCTGGGCCGAGACCCTGGGCGAGCATGGGATCGTGACGGGGCAGATCCTCATTACGCCCAACATCACCGAAGAGCGGCGCTATTACCTCAATGCCCGCACCACGATCGAAACGCTGGTTTCGCTCGGAGCGGTGCCGATCATCAACGAGAACGACAGCGTGGCGACGGCGGAAATCCGCTATGGCGACAATGATCGCCTCTCGGCGCGCGTGGCCACGATGATCGAGGCCGATTGTCTGGTGCTGCTCTCGGATATCGACGGGCTCTATACGGCCCCGCCGAGCAAGGACCCCTCGGCGATCCATCTTTCGGAGGTGTCGGCCATTACGCCGAGCATCGAAGCCATGGCGGGCGGGGCGGCATCGCACCTCTCGCGCGGCGGCATGACCACCAAGATCGAAGCCGGCAAGATCGCGACGCAGGCCGGCACGGCGATGATCATCGCCAAGGGCACCGAGGAGCATCCGCTCAAGGCGTTGACCGAAGGCGGCAAGCATACGCTCTTCCATCCGGTGCAGTCCCGTGCCCAGGCGCGCAAACGCTGGATCATGGGGACGCTCGAAGTCGCCGGCGCGCTCCATGTCGATGCCGGCGCCGTGCGGGCGCTGCAGACGGGCAAGAGCCTGCTGCCGATCGGGGTGACGAAGGTCAAGGGCGAGTTCCTGCGCGGAGATGCCGTGTCGATCCTCGATCCCGAGGGCCGGGAAGTGGCGCGCGGTCTGGTCGGGCTCGACAGCGAGGAAGCCAATCTCGTCAAGGGCAAGAAGAGCCAGTCGGTGATCGAGCTTCTGGGCCTGGGCCATCGCGCCGAGTTGGTGCATCGCGATAATATGGTATTGCTCTCCGCAGCGGAGGCGGCAGCACGATGACCGTTCACGAGAAAGAAGACGTCGCGGCCCTGATGGCCGATATGGGTGTACGCGCCCGCAAGGCCGCGGCCGTGCTCGCCACAGCCAGCGCCGAGCGCAAATACGCAGCCCTTGTCGGCGCGGCGCAGGCGCTCAATTCGCATCGCGCCGAAATCCTCGCCGAGAACCAGCGCGACATGCAGGCCGGCCTCGAGCGTGGGATGACCAAGGCCTTTCTCGATCGCCTGCTGCTGACCGATGCGCGTATCGACGGCATCATCGACGGCCTGCGCACCATTGCCGAACTGCCCGATCCGGTGGGCACCGTCATCGCCGAATGGGATCGCCCCAACGGCCTTCACATCCAGCGCGTGCGCACGCCGCTGGGCGTCATCGGCGTCATCTTCGAAAGCCGCCCCAACGTGACGGCGGATGCCGGCGCGCTGACGCTCAAGTCGGGCAATGCCGTGATCCTGCGCGGCGGCTCGGATTCGGTGCATTCGGCGCGGGTCATCCATGCCTGCCTCGTCGAGGGGCTGGTTTCGGCCGGGCTACCGGCAGACGCCATCCAGTATGTGCCGACCACCAATCGCGATGCCGTGGGCGAAATGCTCAAGGGGCTCAACGGCAATATCGACGTCATCGTGCCGCGTGGCGGCAAGACGCTGGTGGCGCGGGTGCAGGACGAGGCGCGGGTGCCGGTCTTCGCGCATCTCGAGGGCCTGGTGCATACCTTCATCGACAAGTCGGCCGGCCTCGACATGGCGGTCGATGTCGTGGTCAACGCCAAGATGCGCCGGACTGGCATTTGCGGGGCCACCGAGACGCTGCTGGTCCACAAGGACGTGGTCGACACGCATTTGCAGCCCGTCATAGCGGCGCTGATCGCCAAGGGCTGCGAGATCCGTGGCGATGAAACGGTCATGCGCCTCGTTCCCTCCGCCATCGCTGCGACCGAGCAGGATTGGCGCACCGAATACGAGGACGCGATCATTTCGGTGAAGGTGGTCGAGAGCGTCGATGCGGCCATCGCGCATATCAACGCCTATTCGTCCCACCACACCGAGGCCATCCTCAGCGAGGACCCGGTCTCGGTCGAGAAGTTCTTCAACACCATCGACAGCGCCATTCTCATCCACAATGCTTCCACGCAATTCGCCGATGGCGGCGAGTTCGGGTTCGGCGGGGAGATCGGCATCGCCACGGGCAAGATGCACGCGCGCGGGCCTGTGGGCGTCGAGCAGTTGACGAGCTTCAAATATCTGGTGCAAGGCACGGGGCAAACCCGTCCTTGAGGTTCCCGGTCCAGAAAATTCCCGGCATCACCGAGCTGCCCCACTCGGCGCGCGGCATGCGCATTGGCCTCTTCGGCGGCAGCTTCAACCCGATCCACGAGGGGCATCGGCTGGTGGCCGAGCAATGCCTGCAGCGGCTCGACCTCGATGCCGTATGGTTCCTGGTCTCGCCGGGCAACCCTCTCAAGAATCATGATGAACTGGCGCCCCTCAAGGACCGGGTCGAGGACGCGCGCAGAAAGCTTACCCATCCACGCATCCGTGTGACCGGCTTCGAGGCGGCGCATGGCTTCCGCTATACCTATGACACGCTCAAGTTCCTGACGACGACGTTGCCGGACCGGCATTTCGTCTGGATCATGGGGGCGGACAACATGGTGAGTTTCCATCGTTGGGATCGCTGGCGGGAGATCGCCAACATGCTGCCCATCGCCGTCTATGTGCGCCCCGGTTCATCGCGCAGGGCGCCCGTGTCGCGGGCGGCGGCGACCTTTGCCCGCTACCGGCTCGATGAGAGCGATGCGCCGCTTCTTGCCACGCGCCAGCCGCCGGCCTGGGTCTATCTTCACGGCATCATGTCGGGGCTTTCCTCGTCCGTCATCCGCGCGCAACGCAAGGAGAGCATTCTTGCCAAATAAAGGCGCGACCCTTGCAGATGCGAAAGGCAGAGCGCATATTGTCAAAGTGACTGCACGTCACTGAATGGGATAAAGCGCAATTCATACTGCACCCAAACCCCTTCGAACCCGAAACCAAGGAATGATCGACCATTCATGACCCATGCTCGTGAAGCAGGGGAAAAGGCCATTTGCTGATGACCACTTCCCCCAGACCATCCTTCGAACAGACTGCCGCCGCCGCGGAACGCCCCATGATCGACGTAATTCTTGAAACCCTTGACGATGCCAAGGCGGAGCAGACCGTTGCCATCGACATCACCGGAAAGTCCTCGCTCACCGACCATATGGTGGTGACGTCCGGACGTTCGCACCGACATGTCGGCGCTGTTGCCGACCAGGTGGAAAAGGCCCTGCGCGAGGCTGGCTACGGCAAGCCGCGTATCGAGGGCCTGCCCCATTGCGATTGGGTGCTGGTGGATGCCGGCGACGTCATCGTCCACATCTTCCGCCCGGAAGTCCGGGAATTCTACAATATCGAGAAGATGTGGCAGGCCGAATTCGCCGCCGACGCGCATTAAGCTTTCGCGTGACGGCATAAGTCATGCGAATCCAGATCGCCGCTGTCGGGCGCATGAAATCCGGGCCCGAGCGTGAGCTTGTCGCGCGTTATATCGAACGCGCCGTCGCCGGGGGCAAGCCCCTGGGGCTCACCGGGTTCGACGTTTCCGAACTCACCGAATCCCGGGCCGGCTCGTCCCAATCCCGCAAGGTCGAAGAAGCCAGGGCTCTGACCGCCACCTTCCCGCAAGGGTCGGTGGTGGTTGCGCTTGACGAGCGCGGCAAGGGCATCGGTTCGGAGGCGCTGGCCAATACGATCGCGCGCTGGCGCGACGACGGGAAAGCCGCCGTGAGCTTCGTCATCGGCGGGGCCGATGGGCTGGAGCCCGACTTCGTCAAACGCGCCGATCTCGTCCTGAGCTTTTCCCCGCTCACCTGGCCGCACCAGATGGTGCGGATCATGCTTGCCGAGCAGCTTTACCGCACCACCACCATTCTTTCAGGCCATCCCTACCATCGGGGTGACTAGCAGTCCGCGCCCTCAGGCGCGGCCGGCCTCGATGATGCGCGCGCGAATGCGGCGGCAGATATTGTCGATGATGGCGACGGTGACCAGGATCATCAGGATGATGAACGCCGCCTCGTGCCAGTTGTTGATGCGCATGCGGTCGGAGAGCTGAAGGCCGATGCCGCCGGCGCCGACGATGCCCAGGATCGTGGCCGAGCGGACGTTGGATTCGAAGAAATAGAGCACGTGGCTCATCATCACCGGAAAGACCTGCGGGAAGACGCCGAGGCGCACGATGTGCGGGCTTGAGCCGCCGGCCGCCTGCACGCCCTCGACGGGCTTCTTGTCCACGTTCTCGATGGCTTCGGCGAAAAGCTTTCCCAACACCATGACGTCGCCGACGGCGATGGCGAGGACGCCGGCGAAGGGCCCCAACCCCACTGCCGAGACGAAGATCAGCGCCCAGACCAGGCCGTCAATGCCGCGGAAGGCATCGTAGAAGCGGCGCAGTCCGAAGTGGAAGAGCCAGTTGGGAACGATGTTCTTGGCGCCGAGGAAGCCGAAGGGCACGGCGAGGACGGCGGCAATGATGGTGCCGAGAAAGGCCATCGCCAGCGTTTCGAACATTGCGTAGCAGTATTCCCATAGCCCGTCGCCCGGCCAGGGCGGCACCATGAGGCGGACGAGAACGCCGAGCTTGGAGAGCCCGTTGACGATGCGCATGGGGTTGGCATCGATCCACCAGAGCGTGAAGAGCACGGCGGCGGCGAAAGCCAGCCAGAGTGACCAGTCGCGCAGGCGCTGGGTGAGAGGACGGCTGAAGAGCTCGGGATTGCTGCGCTTGTAGCGATCGATATCGACGTGAGCGGTTGCTGTTGCCGGCATGGTTAGCTCCCCAGGGTCAGATCGTGGCCGATCAGGCGATGCCGGATGGTCTCGCAGATGACGTCGATGATCGAGGTGGTGATGATGAGCAGCAGCATGATGGCGCTGATGTCGGTGTATTCGAACTGGCGGATGGCAACGTAGAGTTCCTGGCCGATGCCGCCCGCCCCGACGATGCCGAGGGCGGAGGCGCCGCGGACATTGATCTCGAAGCGCAGGAGCAGGTAGCTGGCGTAATTGGGCAGAACCTGCGGGACGACGGCGAGACGCATTACTATCGGCCAGTTGCCCCCGGCGGCCCGTACACCATCGAGGGGGCGCTCGTCGACATTCTCGTTGACCTCGGCAAAGAGCTTGCCGAGGGAGCCGGCGGTATGGACGGCGATAGCCAGGACGCCGGCAAAGGGGCCGAGGCCGAAGGCGAAAACGAAGATCAGCGCGAAGACAAGTTCGGGCACGGTGCGGAAGAATTCGAGCGCCCGGCGCGCAGCGAAGTAGATGGCTGTGTTCTCGACGAGGTTGCGTGCGGCGGGGAAGGAGAGCGCCAGGGCGACGATGCCGCCGAGCACGGTGCCGATGAAGCCCATGAGAATGGTTTCGAACAGCAGCCGCAGCCAGAAGCGCAGGCCCCAGTACCAATCGGCAAGATCGGCCCAGAGCGTCTTTAAGGATAGCGAGGGCAGGGTGCCGGCTATGTAGTTCCAGGCCTTGGGCAGGCCCGTGATGAGGCCAGGCAGGTTGAAATCGCTGACGACGATCGAGATGGTCAGCGCCACCAGGAACAGGAGCGCATAGGCGCCGGTCCAGAAGAGGCGCACGCCCTGCTCCTGGCGGTAGCGCTGTTCGAACGCGGCGAGCCGCCCGTTCTGGCCGCCACCCGGAGACGGGCCGGATGCTTGTCCGAGCAATTTCATGTCAGTCCTCGTCAAAAACGAGGCCGGCGCACAGGGTTCTGCGCGCCGGCCGGTAGATTTGGTTATTTGGCCGCGTTGCGGCGACGATCCTGGGCGTTGTGCTCGGTGATGGCGATCACGTCGAGATAGTCTTCGTGCTTGGCCTCGACATAGCCGCTGGAGTCGCCACGGGTATATTCGGCGAAGCGGGCCGGATCCTTGGTCGGGAAGGCCATCAGCGCGGCCTTGAATTCATCCTGGAGTTCCTGGGGCAGGCTGGTCAGGATCATGACCGGGGTGTTCGGGATGACCGGGGACTTCCAGATGATGCGGGTCGAGCCCTTAGGGATCAGGCCCTTCTTTTCCATGGACTGGATGTTGCCGGCCGTCTCGTTGCGCCAATGGGTGGCGACGGCTTCGTAGGTGCCGTTGACGAGGGCCATCACGCTCTGCTCATGGCCGCCCGAGAAGGCGACGTCGCTGAAATACTCGTCGGCATTGGTGTTGAGCTGGGTCGAGAGATAGTAGGAGGGGACGGCGTAGCCGGAGGTCGAGTTCGGATCGGCGAAGGCGAAGGACTTGCCCTTGATGTCCTCGAGGGTCTGGTAGGGGCTGTCGGCGCGGACGGCGATGACCGAGTAATAGCCGCGGTCGCCGTTGGCATCGAGCGTAGTGGCGACCGGGGCAATGCCGTCGCCCATGATCTTGCGGGCCAGCGCGTAGGCGGCAGGGCCGACCGAGGCGATCTGGACGTGGCCGGAGCGCATGGCTTCGATCACGGCCGCGTAGTCGGTGCCGCGGATCAGCTTCACCGGCACGCCGAGCTGCTCGCTCATATAGTCGGCATAGGGCTGGTTGCGGGCGATGGCGTCGCTCTCGTTCTCGCCGGAGGACACGCCGATGGTGATTTCCGGATATTGCTCGCGCCAGTCAGCAGCGAGGACTGGATTGATGACGGCAGCCGACATCAGTACGGCCGCAAGGGTGCGGCGCACGAAAGTGAACATTGATTTGCTCCGATCTGACGGGTGAAGGAGAGCGGCGCTTAGTGCGCCGCCGCCATTTGCTGTCCCATGCTGGAGGCCAGCATGTGCGCGCCGATGGTCGAGGTCAGGGACTCGTCCACGGCGTTTTCGGTTTCATCGCCGTAGATCTCCTGGATCACACGGGCGGTGAGCTGTTCGGGGGAGCCGTCGAAGACGACGCGGCCATGGGCCATGCCGACGATGCGGTCACAATAAGCGCGCGCGGCGTCGAGCGTGTGCAGGTTGCAGATGACGGTAATGCGATCCTGCTGGTTGATGCGGCGCAGGGCGTCCATCACGAGGCGCGCATTGCGCGGGTCGAGCGAGGCGATGGGTTCGTCGGCCAGGATCAGGCTGGGGTTTTGCACCAAGGCGCGGGCGATGGCGACGCGCTGCTGCTGGCCGCCCGACAGCGTGTCGGCGCGCTGCAGGGCCTGCGGCAGGAGATCGAGACGGTCGAGCGCAAGGGCTGCGGTCGCGCGATCATCGGCCGGGAAATGCTTGAACATGACCGGCAGGGTATGGGCGGTGCCGATCCGGCCGATCAACACATTGGTGAGCACGTCGAGACGGTTCACCAGGTTGAACTGCTGGAAGATCATGGCGCAGCGGGCGCGCCAGGCGCGCAGCTCACGCCCGGAGAGTGTACCGACGCTGGTGCCCTCGAAGGCGATTTCGCCTTCGCTGGCGGGGATAAGACGGTTGATGAGGCGCAGGAGGGTGGACTTTCCTGCGCCGGACCGACCAATGACACCGACCATCTGGCCGGGCTCAAAGGTCAGGGACACGTTGTTTACAGCCAGCGTTTCCCTGAATGCTTTGGTCACGTTGCGCAGTTCGAGCATCTATCGGCCTCATGTGCTTGAATATTGCGGTGGCCGGCAATGCCGACTCCGCAGTTACTTTTCGCAGTAGACGAAGACTAGAACACGTCTGTGACAGTGTTAACTCATCCGAATGACGCCCGCGTGACGGGGATGGCGACCCCGCCATCCGAGTAAATCAGGCGGCCGCGGCTGAACGTGGCACGGACGTAGCCGACATCGCCGTCGTCGGCGATGATGAGGTCGGCGCGCAGGCCTTCGCGCAGTTCGCCGCGATCCTCCAGCCCGAGAACCCGGGCCGGATTGAGCGTGACGAGCCGGGCGGCGGCGGCGAGCCCGCCACGGTCGGCGCGGGCGAGGACCAGAACGGCCGGCAGCATGGCGGAGGGGTGATAGTCGGCTGCCAGGATATCGAGCACGCCTTCCTCATGGGCTTCGCGCGCCGAGAGATTGCCGGAATAGGACATGCCGCGCAGGGCGTTGGGAGCGCCCATGGCGTTGTAGAGACCGCGCGTGCGCGCCTCACGGGCAGCTTCGATGGTGACCGGGAATTCGCTGATCCGCGCACCCAGTTCCTGCATGAGGGCGACCTTGGCAATCGTATCGTCGTCGTGACTTGCCAGCGGCACGCCGTGGAGAGCGCAATGCTGGGAAATGGCCTTGAGCGTGGCGGCGAGGTCGCCGACGGTGCGCTTCTTTTCCTCGATGCGCGCCTGGACGGTGGCGGCGGCTTCATCGAGCGAGATGCCCTTGGCCTTGGCGACGTTGGCCAGGTGGATTTCAAGGTTGCGGTACTGGCCCTGTCCGGGGGTGTGGTCGCACAGCGAAATGAGGTCGACCGAACCTTCGGCAATGAGCTCCTGCACTACCGCGAGGGCGGCGGGGAAGGTGACTTCGAAGCGGGCATGGACCTTGTGATCGACCAGCAGGTGCTGGCGGTGGGCGCGCAGGGCGCGGATCATGGCGCTGGTATGGTCGTAGGAGCGCAGGTGCCCATAGGTCGAGCCGGGGCTGAAGGAGACGGCGGCATAGGCGGTGGTGACGCCGGTCCCGGCGAGCTTTCGGTCGAGGTCGCGCAGGCCCATTTCCATGGGCATGGGGACATTGGGGCGCGGCTCGAGTTCACGTTCGATCATGTCGCCGTGCATGTCGATCATGCCGGGCATGAGGATGAGGCCGTGGCCGACGACATCGGCATCGGCCACCGGCTCCTCACGGATTTCGGCGATCACGCCGTCCTCGATGCGCAGGGCGCCGCGGTCGATGACACGGTCGGCCAGGACCAGGCGGAAATCAGACAGCCACATGTTCTTCTCGCTCGCTTTCTTGCGTCTCGGATACGGGGCGGGTCGTCAGGTCGATCTCGCGGTCGATGAGGTCGGCGACGTCGCCGGGATGGTGGAAGACCCCGATCATGGCGACGCCTGCGGCCTTGAGGTCGGCCAGGCGGCGGACTAAGGCGCGACGCGCGCCGACATCGAGCGAGGCCGTGGGTTCATCGAGCAATAGCAGGCGTTGCGGCAGGACCAAAGCGCGGGCGAGGTTGACCTTCTGCTGTTCGCCGCCCGAAAAGGTGCTCGGATAGGCGCGCCAGAGTTCGGGGCGGACGCCGAATTCGGCGAGCCAGTGACGGGCTTCGCCGATGGCCTCGTCCTGCGTGCGACCGGCAAGGCGCAGCGGTTCGGCCACGATCTCTTCCGCGGCGACGCGGGGGCGCGCGTTGAGGAATTGCGTGACGAAGCCGAGCTCCTGGCGGCGGAGGAGGGCGATATCGACATCGGCGGCACGGGCGAGATCGATGTCACCGGAGCGCGAGCGGTAGAGGATGCGGCCGGAAACCGGCAGATAGCTGCGCCAGAGCGTGCGCAGGAGCGTCGACTTGCCTGCGCCGTTATGGCCGCGCAGTAGGATGAATTCGCCGGCCCGCAGGTCGAAGCTGATGTTCTCGAAGGCGTGGAGCGTGCTTTCGAGGTGGTGCATGCGGAAACGTTTGGTGAGGCCGTCTACACGCAGGATGGGCGGTTCGTTCTGGGTTTGCATGGCGGCCTCTAGAGCTTGGCGTGAACGAGTTGCTGGGTATAGGCGTGCTGGGGGTCCTGGAAGACCTGGTCGGCCAGGCCCTGCTCGACCACGCGGCCGCGCCGCATGACCATGACGCGGTCGGCCATGGTGCGGATGACGCCCAGGTCGTGGCTGACCAGTACCATGGTGATGCGACGATCACGCTGCAGGCGCTTGAGGGTATCGAGCACGAGGGCCTGGACGCTGACATCGAGCCCGGTCGTCGGCTCGTCGAGCAGCAGCAAGGCGGGTTCGAGCGCGATGGCCTTGGCCAGTTGCACGCGCTGTTGCATGCCGCCGGAAAGTTCGGCGGGGCGGGCATCCATGCGGGAGAGCGGGAATTCGGACGCGTCGAGCGCCTCGCGGGCGCGGGCGCGCAGGACGTCGAAACTGCGTTCTCCGGCGATGAGCAGACGCTCTGCGACGTTGCCGCTCGAGCTGTGGTTCATCAGCAGGCCCAGATGCGGATTCTGGTAGACGATGCCGATATGGCGGGCACAGAGCATGCGGCGCTGGTAGCGGTCGAGCGCGAACAGGTTGTTATCCTCGCGGCCGGGCAGGCGCAGGCTGTACTCGCCGCTGTCGGGCGTGTCCTCGAGGTTCATCATGCGCAGGAGCGTGGATTTGCCCGAGCCGCTTTCGCCGACGATGCCGAGCACTTCGCCGGGATAGACCGTGACGTCGACGTCGCGCAGCGCCTCGACGTCGCCGAAGCGGCGCGAGATCGAGCGCATGGTGAGGAGCGGCTCGGTCCGCATGAGCTGGGGCGGGGCCAGCAGGTCATGGGGGAGCGGAAGTTCGAGGCTCATTGGGACATCTCCCCGTTGCGATACCAGGTGGCGCCGATCTCGACGGCTTCGCCCTCGGCATGGCGGATGGCCTTGATGCCGAGATTGCTGTCGGAGACCTCGAAGGCGGAGGTGCCGTCGTCCTGCGGCAGCTCGTTCATGAAGTAGCCGGAAATGCCCGAACGGCGGCAGACGAGCTCGGCGTGGTCCTCAACGAGGTACGGGCGATCCGAGAAGACCAGGGGTTCGACCCGCGTATGGGGAGGCACCGCGAAGAGGCGTTTTTCGCGGCCAGCCGAAAGGAAGGTCAGGTGCCTGGCCATATGGAGCTTCGGGACGTCCCAGCGCGGAATGGGCGAGGGCGTCATGACGTGTCGGCCGTTGACGAGGCTGGGATAGGCCGCACCCTGCATGATGCGGCCCTTGCGGACGATCTGCTCGTAGAGCGTCAGCCACAGCTTGCCGTAATCGGCGTCGGCGTGCATCTGGCGGGCGATCGAGATATTGGGCTCGACCCCGCGCAGCGGCTCGGGATTGGGGACCTGCAGCACGAGGACCTGGTCCTCGTGCATCACTTCCTCGGGCACGCGGTGGCGCGACTGCACGATGGTGGCGGCAAGCGTGTCCCAGGTTTCGGCGGCGCCCGAGACGCGGCTTACGAAGCGGCGGATCGAGGCGGCGTTAACGCCGTCATCGGCACCCTGGTCGATGACCTTGACCACCGAGCGCGGGTTGACGAGCGTGAGGGTAACCTGGAGGCCGCCGGTGCCCCAGCCGCGCGCCATCGGCACTTCGCGGCTGGCATAAGGCATCTGGCAACCGGGCACGGCGATGGCCTTGATCATCTTGCGACGGATCTCGCGCTTGGCCGAGGCGTCGAGGAAGCCGTAGCTGGTGGCGGCCCAGGGACGGGTGAGGGCAGCAAGGCTCATAGCGCGGGTTCCTCCTGGGGGGCGGTAGTGACATTGGATGCGCTCATTGCGGCCTTCTTCGCCTTGGCGTCGCGCATGGCGTCGAGGATCGACTGGAAGGTCACGTAGTGCGGGAGCTTGAAGTGGATGCAGAAGCCCGAGGCTTCCACGCTCTCCGTGTGGTAGAGATAGAATTCCTCATGCACGGCCGAACCGACAGGAGCCTCGGCCGAGTTGAGATCGAGGGTCGCCGCGGCGATAACCTTGACCTCGTTCCAGCCGAAGGTGGCGGCAAAGCCGAGTTCGAGATATCCGCCCTTTTCCTTTGAGGTGACTTCTGCCTGGCTGACGCGGATGCGACCGGCCGAGAAGGCGGTGCCGCTCGGATGGCGCACGACGATTTCGGCCTCGGCGAGGCGCAGTTCGTTGACCGTCGGGTGTGCGTTGCCGTAGCCGCGCATGGCGGCATAACCGAGGGCCAGGACGCCGCCCGTTTCGGCGCGGGCCAGGCCCTGGAGGCGATGGGCGCGCGAGGCGGGGAAGAGCAGCGGTTCGCGGGTCAGGTCCGGGATTTCATCGAGTGGCACGGAATTATCGACGGCAGGCGCCACGAGGCCCTGCACGCGCTGCCAGTCGGCGAGCGAGGGCTGGCGAGCCGGAGCCGGTGTTTCCGCCGCTTCGACCGCGGGCGGATCGTAGGGGCGACCCTCGAGAACATCGGTGGCGAGGACGCGGTGGGAATAGTCGAGCGTGGGGCCCAGGATCTGGCCGCCCGGAATGTCCTTGAAGGCTGCCGAGATGCGGCGCTGGGTGAGAAGCTGCTCCTGCAGCAGTGGCTCGGCGATGGCGATGCGTGGCTGGGTGGTGCGCCAGGCGCGTAGCACCAGCACCGCCTCGGAAAGCTCGCCGCCGGTCTGGGCGAGCGCGAGGGCGGCGATGTCCTCATCATAGAGCGAGGCTTCGCCCATCACGCGATCGACGAGATAGGGCAGGGAGCGGCGGATCGACTGCACGCGGTCGAGGTCGATCTGGCCGAGATCCTGGCGGAACAGGCGCTCGGCCTGCTCGATGGCGCGCTCGCCACCGCGGGTTGCGACATAAGCCATCAGAGAACCTCCACCTGGGTCGAACGGGGAATGCCGATGACGGCGCGGCCATCGACGACGAAGAGCTCGAAGCCTTGCGGATAGGCACAGAGTTTCTGGCGAAGGGCCCAGAAGGCTGCCGGAAGTCCGAGCGCGATTTCACGCGTGCCTTCGATGCCTGGGCCCGAGAGGCGGAGTCGCTGGCCCTGACCGATCGCGGCGGTGACGACGAGTGTGGCGCCATCGTCGGGGTAGAGGGCGGAGCCGCAATTGAGGGCTTTGAGTTCGATGAGGCCATCGAGTTGGACAAGGAAGACGTGGTCGGCATCGGCCAGCGCTTCCGCGCGTTCGGCGCCAGTGCGGGCGATGAGCCCTGCGAGTTCGGCATCGTCCGCATAGGCGGTGCATTCGAGATCGAGAAAGGCCTCGATGATCGGGGCGAGACCGGATTCGGCCAGCTCGCGTTCCTCACCGGGGCGGGCCATGGACCACATCAGCGCTTCGAACGTGGCGTTGCTGCGGGCTTCCTCAAGATCGGGCGGGGCGACGGTCAGCATCAGAAGGTCTCCATTTCGACGCGCGTAGCCTCGACGCCGCGCATGCGCTCGGCATCGCGCTCAGCGAGGGCGGCTGCCTCGGTTTCGAGGAAGGTGGTGATGGCGGCAGTGGATCGGCCCGAGGAAAAAGCGAGATCGACGACGGCCATGGCCATGGCGCGTTCGAGGTCGCGGCCCGTGATCATGCCGTAGCCGACATTGCCGGCTTCGTCCGCGATGTGGGCTTCGCTGACCAGCACTTCGCCGAGATGGAAATCGACGTTCTCGACGGTATCGCGCATCGGCACCATGACGAGGCCCGTGCGGTTGGCGATGACGCGGAGATCGCCGAAGTCTTCCAGCACGCTCTCAGCCAGGGCCTTGAGGCCCTCAGGGCGCGAGCGAGCGAGGGTATCGAGGGCTTCGCCGTGGCCGAAACGGCCGGAGGCAGGGCTGCTGCCGCTTTCGTTAAACATCGTCGTTCCTTTCGGTGGCGAGGGGTTCGGACTGGGCGCTGTCGAAGGTGAACTGCACGCGGTCGCCGGCCCAGGCGCCTTCGGAGAAGCCAATCGGCCTACCCTCGGGGTCGACGTCCACCTTCTGGACGACGAGGACAGATTGGCCGGGGCGCAGCATGAGGAGGGAAGCTTCGTGCTCGTTGGCCGAGCGGGTGTAGATAGTGGTGCGCAGGCGCCGGTAATCGCTGATGCCGTGGGCGCGGTAGACCTCGGTGACCGAGACGCCGGCCTTGCGCTTTTCGAGCATGTCGGGGAAGCGCTCGGCATCGTGGTAGGACCAGCCCAGGCTGATCGGCAGGTCGTTGGCGAAGCCGCGTCGGCAGATGGCGAAGACCGGCGCGCCGACTGCAAGCCCCAGTGCGCGGGCGACGCGGATATCGGCAGGCATGCGGGTTTCGGCGAGACCCTGGCCCGAGGCGGCGAGGCCTTG
This sequence comes from Paradevosia shaoguanensis, assembly GCF_016801025.1. GTDB lineage: Bacteria > Pseudomonadota > Alphaproteobacteria > Rhizobiales > Devosiaceae > Paradevosia > Paradevosia shaoguanensis. The sequence continues at coordinate 2,218,933 of NZ_CP068983.1, forward strand.
GGAAAGCAGGTTTTCGCGGAAGCGTGTGCGTGGGCCGATGACGTAGTTGACCAGCGGCGCGCGCTCGACGAACGTGCCGCGACCGTGCTCCACGCGCAGCTTGCCCTCGGCCTGCAATGCGGCGAGCGCGCGACGCAGCGAATGGCGGCGCGTATTATAGAGCCGGCAAAGTTCCGGCTCGGCGGGCAGGCGCGTATCAGGGGCGAGACGCCCGTGGGCGATCTCCTCGCTGATGAGGTCCCGCGTTTCCTGCCATGTCTGACCCCGGCTGCGCATTTATGCCCTTGCCACTCATTCGGATGACGTGACCTAAGGCAGGTGCATGACGGGCCGGTGACGGCGATTATGCGGTTTTATGAAACCCGAAAGCTGGTGGAAAACCGGCTAGCCGCGCGCCTCGCTCGTGTATGGTGGCTCCCTCGCTAACGAGGTGCCTGGGAGGCGAAAACTGCGCAATCTCGACTTCAGTTCCTGGCAGAACCTGCTCGTCACGCTGATCGGGCTGGCGCTCTTCACGCTGATCGGCATCGGCATTCGCCTGCTGATCATGTTCACCATCCAGCAGCGGCGCGAGCGGATGAACCGGCAGATCAACGAGCGCCTGCGCACATTGATCGCGGCCTACAAAGTGCTCGGCGGCTCGTTTACCGGCAAGCTCACGGTCGATCCCACGCATCTACGCGACCTGCATCAGGCGGTCGAGGGTGTCGAAGGCGCCGAGGTGGCAGCGGGGGGCGAGGAGAGCGGCTCGGACCGCACGCGGCGCATACGCGATGCAGTCGAAGCGGCTCTCTCCGACATCATCCTGCTGGGAACCGAGGAGCATGTGCGGCTGGCCGAGAAGGCGGCGCGCGAGCTCGTATCGGGGCGCCCTGTGCAGACGCATGAATTGGTGGTGTCGTTGCGCGCCTTTATCCGCAAGGCGCTCGACCTCGACCCTATTCCAGGCGACCTCGAGATTCCGATGCAAGGCCCGACGCGGCCCGCCAGCGCGGGTGGCCGCGGCGGCGGGCGGGGCGATGGCGAAGGCGGCGGCGGTGGCCGCGGGGGAGGAGGCGGTGGCGGCGACGCCGGTGGCATGGGCGGCGGCGGCATGGGCGCCGGGCTGGGGAGCCTCGCCGATGACACCCCGCCGGTCGATCGCAAGCGTTAGGCCGGACGCCAGCCGTAATAGGTAACCGGGTGTCCGCTGCGCGGATGGGTATCGTGACGCAGGATCACGAGTCCGGCTTTTTCATAGAAATTGCGGGCGCGGGTATTGGAGGACGAGGTGAAGAGGGAAAAGCCTTCCGGCATCTCGGCCTTGGCATGGGCGAGCAGCGCCGAGCCTATACCGGCGCCGAGGGCGCCCGGGCGCACGAAAAGCTCGGCGAGAATAGCGGCCTCGGGCTTGAGTGCGAGGAAGCCGAGGACTTCGGCGTCGCGGACAGCGAGGGTGACCGACCAACTGGCGAGTTCGTCCTCGACGCGCCGGCGCAGGTCGGCAGGGCTCGGCATGGTCGGCGGGCCGACGCCCGGCAGGCTGGCACTTTCGTGCCAGATGGAAGCGATCGCATCCTTGTCGGACGCGACCGCCTTGCGCAGTACGAAAGTGGCCAAGAGGCCTAGAACTTGTAGTTGAGGCCGGCGCGGACCACGCTGAAACGCTGCGTGATGTCGCGGTTGCCAACCGGCAGGCCGTTATAGCTCTGTGTGCCGAGGTCGACGTAGAGATACTCGGCCTTGACCGAGATATTGTCGGTCGCCTTGGCTTCGAGGCCGAGACCGACCGTCCAGCCGAAATGGGTGGCCGACTGCGAGGTCGTGACATTGGCAGCGTCGGTGATGCTGGCCGTGCCGTGACCGGCAGCGAGACCGGCGGTCACATAAGGGAGCACCTGGCCGAACGGCACGCCGGCGCGAGCGCGCACGCTGCCGAAAGCATCGACCTTGGCCTCGAACTTGCCGGCCGCCGGATTTTCGCTGTAGCCGATATTGGCCCAGTGCAGGTCGGCTTCGCCGCCAAGGACGAAGCCGCCCATGTCGATATTGTAGCCAGCCTGTCCGCCCAGGGACCAGCCGCCGCTGTTGTTGTTAACATTTCCGCCGGCCAGCGCCGGATTGTTAATGGTCGTGCCCCAGCTATAGCCGCCGTTGATGCCGGCATAGAAACCCGACCAGTCCGATACCGGGCTGGCCGAATAGATGGTGGGGGCGGAACTCCCGCCATTCCACGCCAGATCGGCTGCCTGGGCCGTGGCGGGCAGCAGGAAAAGCGCGGAGAGCAGGATGCCAGTGTGCTTCATGATCGAACTCGTCGTGGGGGTCGAAACGATAAAATTTGACGGGAAAATCGACCCTAGACGTTAACGAGTGGCAAAGCGGAAAGGTTAACGGCACGGTTTTCCGATCACATCCAATTTAGGGGTGCTCGGGGAGGGATTTTTGCCACACGGCGTGGCTCGTGCAGTTATCCAAAACCAAACGCCCTCCCCAACGATGGCCGGGGAGGGGCTTGAGACGAACCACGAGGGGGTTTCTATCGCGGCCTGCGGATGGCGCGGATGCGGCCGCTGCTGCCGCCGCCGCAATAGAAGCGGTCGGCGCCGTCGGATTCGAGGCCCGAAACGCCCATGCCAGGCGGCATGTCGATGGTTTCGAGCGTCTCCCCGCTCTCAGGATCGAGGCGCACGATGGCGCCGTCATCGCCTTCCCAGACGCCATGCCAGAGTTCGCCATCCACCCAGGTGACGCCGGTGACGATGCGGTTGGACTGGATGGTGCGCAGCACCTTGCCGCTATCGGGATCGATCTGGTGGATGCGGTGGTCGCGCGGCTGGCCGACCCAGAGGGAGCCTTCGGCCCAGGCCAGGCCGGAATCTCCGCCGCCGCCCGGAGCCGGGATGGTAGCGAGGACCTTTCCGGTCGCCGGGTCGATCTTCTGAATGATGTCCTCGGCGATCTGGAAAAGGTATTCGCCATCGAAGGCCGTGCCGGCATGGGCCGGGACCTCGATGGCCCGGGCGGGCTGGGTGTCCGCCGGATCGAGTGCGCTCAACCTGTCTCCCGAAGCGAACCAGACATAGCGGCCATCGAAGGTGAGGCCGTGAACCTGTTCGGCGCCGGGGAAGGGGCCGTATTCCTGGATGAGTTCTGCTGTGTGCTTTTTCATGCCGCGATCCTAGCTGCCCGGAAACGGGCCCGGGAGTAACAAGGTTGTCGGGAAACCGGGTGGTGGCGTCATCCAGCGTCGCGCACGCCCCTGGCCGACCGATTGCACTTTGCCGGCCGATGCCAAAGCCTGGAGCGAGCGCTGGACCGTGCGTGGGCTGGTGCCCAATGCGAGGGCCAGGGCCGAACTCGACCAGGATTCGCCGTCGGCGAGAAAGGCGAGTACCGCCGCATCGGGATCCTCAAGGAGCGGGGCGAGCACGACGACCTCGCCCGCAAGGGGTTTCAATGCAAAGCCATCGTCGGTCGCGTTGATCTCGGCAAGGCCTGCTAGTTCGGCGCGCAGGCGACCGATCTCGACGCGCAGGCGAGCGCGATGGGATTCGTCGGCGTGGCGGGCACCGAAGGCGCGTGAGAGCAGGTCCGCGCGTGGCGCGTCGGCCGGCCAGGCTTCGGCCAGTGCGCGGGCAAGTGCGAAGAGAACCGGCCGGCTGGTGAGCGGCACGATGGTCTTGCCCTGGCGTACGACATTGCGGCCGGCATCGACGACCAGCACGTCGGTCTCGAAGAGCTGCTCGACTTCGGCGAGCAGGAGCGGGCGCTCTTCGCCGCGCGCGATGAGCCGCGCTGCAGGGGCCGCGAGAGCGCGCGCGATTTCTCCCACTTCAGCGGTGAGAGCCGGAATATTGGCGGCATGGGCGGCTGCTGCCGCCTTGGCCAGCGCTTCGCGCGCCCGCGCCGTGTGCAGGCGGCGGATGGCGATGCCGGCGGTGACCAGTTCGTGGGCAGCGCGCGCGGCCGGGGGCAGGGGCGTCGGGTCGAATCCCGCCAACAGCCTTTCGGCTTCGTCGAGCCGCCCGAGCAGTACGAGGCGTCGCACCTGGAGGTTCCCGGCATGGGCAACGTTGAGGTGGTCGCCATGGGCTTCGAGCGTGGCGCGGGCGGAGGCGAGGGCTTTTTCGGACCAGGCGAGGTCGCGCGAGACAAGCGCTATTTCGGCTTCGGCCAGCACGCAGCGGGCGCGGGCCATGGCCTCCCGCGGGCCGAAGGCGCGAGCCGCGCTTTTGAGCAGAGCTTTGGCGCGATCCAGGTCGCCCAGCTGCGCCATAGCGATGCCGCGCAGCGCCAATGCAGGCGGGTCATCGCGCAGCGCGACGCGGTTGAGCGCGCCAAGCGCATCGCCCACGGCGAGAGCCCGCGCGGCGGCGGTGATCAGCGAGTCCATCGGAATCCCGTCACACTTGTAACTCCCACCCCTTCTCCATCCGCGGCTACCCCAGAGAGGCAGACACACAGCACGGATAGCGAAAAATGACGATTTCCGTAACCGGAACAAGCAGTGGGCGGTTGGCCGGTATCGCCCGGAGGCTCGCCGATGGGCTCGGCCTTCTGGCGACGCCCGTCCTCCTGGTGCTGGCGGCCCTGGTCGCTCGCGACGGCTCCGACATGGCTGGAATGGCCGGGATGGCGGAGCCCTCCGCTCTCGGCGGTATGGCCGGAATGTATCTCGTCATGGCGGTTTTCCATGCCGGACCGTGGCTGCGGCTCGCGGGGCGAAAAGATTTTCGCTGAGGCGTGAGCAAAAGCGGCGGGACCGAACGACCAATTGGTGCCGCCACGGAGAAAACTGAGTTTTTCAAGGAGAAGATCAATGACCGATCGCCAGGTGGTGAGCCGCGAGAACTGGCTCAAGGCGCGCCTCGAACTGCTAGAGGCCGAGAAGGCGCATACGCACCAGCGCGAGGCGCTGACCCGCAAGCGCATGGCCATGCCGTGGGAGCGCGTAGAGAAAGACTACAGGTTCGAGGGGCCCAATGGTCCGCTCTCGCTCAGCTCGCTTTTCGAGGGGCGGTCCCAGCTCATCGTCTACCACTTCATGTTCGGCCCGGATTGGGAGCAGGGCTGCCCGTCCTGCTCGTTCTGGGCAGACAATTTCAATGGCATCCCGATCCATCTCAATAATCGCGACGTGACGTTCGTGGCGATCTCGCGGGCGCCGCTGGAGCGGATCGAGGGCTACAAGAGCCGGATGGGCTGGAGTTTCCCCTGGTTCTCCTCGAACGGGAGCGACTTCAACCGCGATTTCCAGGCGGCGGTGACGCCGGACGAGCTGGCTTCGGGTGTCGCCTATTACAACTACAAGGTTCAGCCGAACGGCGCCTCGGACATGGTGGGGATCAGCGTCTTCGCCAAGGACGAAGCGGGCGAGGTGTTCCACACCTATTCCTGCTATTCGCGCGGCGTCGAGATGGTCAACGGCGCCTATCACTACCTCGACCTCGTGCCCAAGGGGCGCAGTGAATCCGGCCTTGCCTACGACCAGGCCTGGGTGCGTCGGCACGATCAGTATTGAAGCACGGGAAGTTGAGAGCGATGCTGGCCGTTGGCTGGGCGCTCTCCACTTCCGCCCAACCGGAGACGCGTAATGACCAATTCACACTATCGCTGGGTGATCGTGGCGGCCGGCGGCCTTCTGGGCTGCGTCGCCATCGGCACCATGTTTTCCCTGCCCGTGTTCCTGCGCCCGATCGCCGAGGATACGGGCTGGTCGGTGACCGGGGTATCGGGCGCCATGACCATCGGCTTTCTGGCCATGGCCTTTGCCAGCATGGTCTGGGGCTCGCTTTCGGATCGCTGGGGCCCGCGGGCCATCGTGCTGACGGGCTCGGTGATCCTTGCCGCCGCGCTGGTGCTGGTGAGCTTCTCGGCCTCGCTGATCCAGTTCCAGCTTCTCTTCGGCCTTATCGTGGGCGCCTCGGCGGCAGCGGTCTTCGCGCCGATGATGGCCTGCGTCACAGGCTGGTTCGATACGCAGCGAAACCTTGCGGTGTCGCTGGTTTCGGCCGGCATGGGCATGGCGCCCATGACCATGTCCCCGCTCGCCGCCTGGCTGGTCTCGACCTACAATTGGCGCATCTCGTTCCTGGTGCTGGCGGCAATCGCGGCGGTGGTGATGATCCCGGTTTCCTTTCTGGTGCGGCGACCGCCGGCGCTCGAGGCGATGAAGGCGGCGGGCGCGAGCGGAGCGGCGCCGGCCATGTCGATGACGGTCAAGCAGGCGGTGCGCTCGCCGCAATTCATCATCCTGCTCCTCACCAATTTCCTCTGCTGCGCCACCCATTCGGGGCCGATCTTCCACACGGTGAGCTATGCCATCAGCTGCGGCATCCCGATGATCGCGGCGGTCTCGATCTATAGCGTCGAGGGACTGGCGGGCTTGGGCGGACGCGTGGCGTTCGGCATCATGGGCGACCGGTTCGGGGCCAAGAACATCCTCGTCATCGGGCTGCTGGCGCAGGCCTTCGGCGTGCTGTCCTATGCCTTTGTCAGCCAGCTCGGCGCCTTTTATGCGGTGGCCGTGGTGGTGGGCTTTATCTATGCCGGCATCATGCCGCTCTATGCGGTGCTGGCGCGTGAAAACTTCCCCTTACCGATGATGGGTACGATCATCGGCGGCACGGCGATGGCAGCAAATCTGGGCATGGCGACCGGGCCGCTTACCGGCGGGCTGATCTACGACAATTTCGGCAGCTATGTGTGGCTCTATGTCGGATCATGGGGCATCGGGATCGGGGCGTTCCTCATCTCGATGACGTTCCGTCCGTTCGCCAAGCCGCAGGGTAAGATGGTGGCCGCGTAGGGGTCGATCAGACTACCTACCCAAAAACCCGATCGACTACGGTGCGCGAGAGCGCCGCGCGCACCACACTTTCCGCTTCTTCCATGCTCGCCGTTGCTCGCTCCGACACGCGACGGACGGCCTCGTCCCAGTAGAGCCGGCCGAGGCCTGGAATGTTGCGATATTCCCGGAGCACCAGATCCAGCACCGCGCGTGCCTTGCCCAGGGTCAGCTCCACCAGGATCACCTCCAGCGTGGCGCCGGGCGTTTCGGGCAGGCAATGGCGCCGGATCAAGGCTTCGAGGATTGCCGTCTTGGAGGGGAAGTGGTGGTAGACCGCCGATTTGGTGACGCCGGCCCGGCGGGCGATGTCTTCCATACGACCCTTCTCGAAGCCATCGCGAGAAAAGATATCGAGCGCGGCGTCGAGCACCATGTCGGGGCGCCGCAATTGCAGGCGGAAATTGGGAATGCGCCGTTCGCCGCTCATGACAGGGACTCCTTGAACGCTGGCTCGGGCGACGGCTTGAGCAGCAGCGCTTCGAGCAGGGAGGCGAGGAAGGCCGCGCCGATCGCGCCGCCGATGGTAAGGACCGCGCGGGTGAGGAAGGCATAGCCCGGCTCCTGCGTCGCCAGAGCGCCGCCGATCAGCGAGATCATGACCGACGCCGCATATTGGTAGACCATGGCCGGATGACGCCCCGATATCATCCTGGTCGTGAAGAAGAGCGTGCCGAGATAGCCGAGCAGCAGCAGGATCGGCAGGTGCGCCACGAGGCTGAGTATGGCCAGCACGACAAGTGCGACCGCCCCGCCCATGAGCGTCGAAAGGCTGCGCTCGCGCGCTTCGGCGAAAAGCGTTTCGCTGGTGGGGAAGGTGAGGACGAAGACTGCGCCCACGCCCAGCATCATGTTGGAGCTGTCCGAGATCGAATAGAGCCAGAACGAGAACAGCAGCAGCACGCCGGCGCGGATCGCCGCGCGGAGGGCCAGCTGGTCCTCGTGATAGGGCACGTAGATATCGACCGCCTGTTCGCGCGTTGCCGGCGGCATGATGAGGTAGAGCAGCGGAGTGAAGATGGCGGCACACAGCGCGGCCTTGGACATCTCGTCCCGCAGCACGATCATGGCCTGGTAGGTGCCGGTGCCCAGGACCGACGTCATCATGGCCGAAACGATGATGAGCATGCCGAAGGGGTTGCCGGTCTTGCCGATGAGGTAGAAGCCCAGGAAGAAGAGCAGTCCCATCAGCGCCACCATCACCAGCGGCATGTTGATGGTGAGCGAGACCAGCCAGGACATCACCCAGAGCATGACGATGAAAGCGATCGGGCCGCCGAGCGCGCGCCCGATATTGAGCGCCTTGCGCGACCCGGCCATGAGCGAAAACATCATGGTCGGGTAGATGAGCGCCATGGGTGATTGCAGGGCGACACCCACGACGAACCCGATCACCGGCATGATGGCGAGGCGGATGGCGAAGTTGGGGTCGTCCGCTTCTACTGGCCTTGGCGCGACATACATGGCACCGGCTCCCTAGTAGAGGAACGAGAGGTAGGAGCGCAGGTGCTGCAAGCCGGTGGCGATCCAGGCGATGGGATTGGCGTCACCCGCTGCATAGACCAGCACGTTGACCTTGGAGCCGACGCGGACATTGGCCGGCCAGTCTTCGAGCAGTTCGACATGCACGGGGATGGTGCGGGCCGGCTCGAACCAGCGGGTCGTCGCTTGGTTCTGTGGCAGTCCGTTGGCCGAGGTGCGGCCCGGATCGATGCCCCAGGCGATGCCCTGGACCCGACCTTCGTAGAGCCGACCGGGCTGGCCGTCGAAGAGGATCGAGGCCTCTGCACCCGCCGTTATATTGGCGAGCTGGTTCTCGCGCATGTCGACCATGATCCAGGGACGCTCGGCGCCGATGAAGGTCATGGCAGGCGAACCGGCATTGATGAACTGACCGACGGCAAGGCGAAGGTTGGTGATGACGCCGTCGGTGGGTGCAGTCACGGTCGCGAATGTGCGGTTGAGTTCGGCCTGTTCCAGTTGCACCTGAGCGAGCTGGATCTGGGGATTGATAACGCCCTGGCCGCCGGCCTTGAAGAGCGCGGATTCGAGATCGGCGCGGGCCGCTTCGAGCGCAGCTTCGGCAGACTTGAGATCGGAGGCGGCCTTGTCGGCCTGGGCCTTGGCGGCAACGCCGCGCTCGACCAGGGACTGCGTGCGGGCCACGCTGGCGCGGGTATTTTCAAGCGTGGCTTCGGCCTGCGTGACGCGGGCCTGCGCCGAGGCAATGGAGGCGGTCGAGGCATCGACGCCCTGCGTGGCCTGGGCGAGGTTGGCTTCGGCCTGCTTGACGGCAAGATCGAACGGGCGGGGATCGAGCACGAAGAGGGCATCGCCCGCCTTGACCTCCTGGTTGTCGTGCACCAGCACCTCGGTCACCTCGCCGCTGACGCGGGGCGCAACCTGGGTGGTGAAGGCGGCGACGGCGCCGGTCGAGCTTGAGGGCGCCATGCGGTCCGTGGCGACATACCAACCGAGCAACAGCACGAAAAAGATCAGCAATATGCGCACGATGGCCTTGGCCGGCGGACGGCGGCGCGCCTTGGGCGCGGCTTCGTCCTGTGCCGGCGCGGGGAGGGGCGCGGTTTCGGGGAGCGTTGCGGGAGGGGAGGCCTCCAGCGTGGCGGGTTCTATCCGGTCGTCCTCGAGGGCGGCGCCGGTTGACTGTACTGCATGAAGACGCGACATCTAGGTTTCCGGTGTGTTGCTGAACTGGAAATTCGGTTGTATCTCTACTGCCGAATTACTCTATGATCGAGATAGTTGATGGTGGATAGATCGTCAAGGGCGGAGCTGACCCGCGTCCAGCGCATGCGTCGCGTGGGTCTTGGGCTGCGGCGGATCGTCTACTGGTCCGAGCAGGCCAGCGCCTTCGCCGCCAAGAAATTACGGCTGCACCCCACCGATCTTACCTGCATCGGCTACCTCTACGATTCGGAGGAAGCGCTCAGCCCCAAGCAGATCATCAGCCATCTGGGGCTATCGTCGGGCTCGGGCACGGCGCTGCTGGATCGGCTGGAGGGGGCAGGCTTCATCCGGCGCGTGCCGCATCCCACCGACAGGCGCAGCGTCCTTATCGAACTCGACCGCGAACAGGCAGCCGAGCCCATCGCCTTTTACCGCTACATGCGGCAATCCTATTCGGAAGTGATGGACAAGTTTTCCGATGCCGATCTCGATCGCATCGCCGAGTTCCTCGAAGAGGTGAGCGAGGTGCAGGTCAACGCCCGGCTCGACGGCCTGGCCCCACACGAGTAGTTGTCGACAAAGTGGATACGGGATAAGGATAGCCATCCTGGAGATCCCCATGGCAGCACCCGACGACAAGCCTGAAACGGTCACGCGCACACGCGGATCGGGGGCCCAGACCATCTATGAACGGCTCCGGCAATCGATCCTGGAACTGGCCATCAAGCCGGGAAGTCCGCTCGACGAAGTGGGGCTTTCGGAAGAATTCGGCATGTCGCGTACGCCGGTGCGCGAGGCGTTGGTGCGGCTGGCCGCGGATGGCCTCGTCACGACGCTGCCCAATCGCAACACGATCGTGGCGCCGATCGATTTTACGCAACTGCCCGTCTATTTCGAAGCGCTGACGCTGATGTATCGCGTCACGACGCGCTCGGCGGCTATCCATCACCGCGAGGAAGACCTCATCGCCATTCGCGGCCAGCAGGCGGCCTTTTCGGAAGCCGTGATGCGGCGTGATGCCCTGGGCATGATCGGGGCCAATCGCGATTTCCACGTCGCCATCGCCCAGGCGGGCGGCAATCCCTATTTCACCGCGCTCTTCACGCGCTTGCTCGATGAGGGGCGGCGTATCCTCAGGCTCTATTATTCGAGTTTCGAGGATCGCCTGCCGCGCCAATATGTCGACGAGCACGAGGCCATGGTTACGGCCATCGCAGCGCGCGATGTCGAGGCCTGCGAGCGGCTTGGCGCCGAGCATGCGGCGCAGATCGTCAAGCAGATCCAGAGCTATATCGCGCGCTTGACCGTCTCCGGTATCCGGCTGGGGGATCGCTGAGATGGCGCGCATCGCCGTATTGGGAGCCGGCATCATCGGTTCGGCAGCCGCGACGTGGCTGATCGATGAGGGCCACGAGGTTACCGTCTACGAGCCCGATATCGATGGGCTGCCGACCTCCACGGGCAATGCCGCGCTGCTGGCCTTTCCGGAGATCGCGCCCATCGCCAGTCCCGGTATCGTCACTACCGTGCCCAAATGGCTGCTCGATCCGCTCGGGCCGCTGACGGTGCGCTGGACGGACCTGCCGGCGCTGACGCCGTGGCTTCTCGCCTTCCTCATGAACGCGACGCCGGGGCAGGAGGCGCGGACGCGCCTGGCACTGACCGGGCTCATGAAGACGGCACTGGCCGATCACGAGGAGCTTGGCCGCAAAGCCGGGCTTGCCGGACATCTGCGGCAGACCGGTTACATCTCGGTGCATGACAGCGAGGCCAGCACACAGGCCGCCCTGCGCGAGGCCGAGAAGGTACGCGAGGCGCTCGGTTATCCCTACGAACGGGTCTCGGTGGAAAAGGCGCGCGAACTCGTGCCGCAGCTTGAGGGGCAGTTCGCCGGTGCGGTGCTGCAGCCCATCTACTGGATGGTCTCCAATCCGCTGACGGTCCTGCGTCGCTACCAGGCCTTCTGGCGCGAAAAGGCGCAGTTCGTGCCGAGCCGTGCGCAGGCTTTGCGGCAGACCGACGAGGGCATAGCTGTCGTCTGCGGCAGCGGCGAAGACCTCTACGACAAGGTCGTGGTGGCCTCCGGCGTCTGGTCGCGCGAGTTGGTGCGGAGCCTCGGCGTTAAAGTCCTGCTCGAGACCGAGCGCGGCTACAACACCACCTATGGCTTTACCGAGCTGGGCTGGAACCTGCCCATGCCGGTGGGCTTCGGCGATCACGGCTTCATCGCCTCTCCGCTCGTCGATGGCCTGCGCGTCGGCGGCGCGGTGGAACTCGCCAAGCCGCAATCGCCGCCCAATTTCGGGCGTGCCAGGGCCATGCGCACCAAGATGCGCCGCTACGTGCCTTCGCTGCCCGAAGGCGGCAAGGAATGGATGGGGCGGCGGCCGTCGACGCCCGATTCCGTGCCCGTCATCAGCCGGCACCCCAAGGACGATCGCATCGTCTTCGCCTTCGGGCACGGCCATCTCGGCCTCACGCTTTCCGCCGTTACCGCCCGCAGGGTCGCAGACCTTGTCGCGGGCCGCGACACGGCCGATCTTTCACCTTTCGACATCGCGCGGTTCCAATGACCAAGAAGAGCTTTTTCTGCATAGACGCCCATACCTGCGGCAATCCCGTGCGCGTGGTCGCGGGTGGCGGCCCCGACCTCCAGGGCGCCACCATGAACGAGCGCCGCGAGCATTTCCTGGCCGAATACGACTGGATCCGCACCGGCCTCATGTTCGAGCCTCGCGGCCATGATGTGATGAGCGGCTCGATCCTCTATCCCGCCCTGCGCGAGGATGTGGACGGCTCGATCCTCTTCATCGAGACCTCGGGGTGCCTGCCCATGTGCGGCCACGGCACCATCGGCACTGTGACGGTGATGATCGAGGAAGGGCTCGTCGCCCCGAAGGTGCCGGGCAAGCTTCGCCTCGAAGTGCCGGCCGGGGTCATCGAAGCCGAATATACCATGGACAATGCCGGGCACGTCATCGACGTCAAGATCACCAACGTCCCCTCATTCCTCTACGCAACCGACCTCGAGATCGACCTCCCCGGCATCGGGCCACTCAAGTTCGACGTCTCCTATGGCGGCAATTTCTACGCCATCTTCGAAAGCCAGCGGGGTTTCGAGGACATGGCGCAGTTCTCCGCCGCCGACATCCAGCGGCTCTCCCCGATCGCGCGAAAACTCATAAACGAGAAGTACACGTTCCAGCACCCGGAATACCCGACCATCAACGGCCTTCGCCACGTGATGTGGACCGGCAAGGCCAAGAACCCCAAGGCCGATGCGCGCAACGCCGTGTTCTACGGCGAAAAGGCCATCGACCGCTCGCCCTGCGGCACCGGCACCTCGGCGCGGCTGGCGCAGAAGGCGGCGCGCGGCGATCTTAAGGTCGGCGAGACGTTCGTGCATGAAAGCATCATCGGGAGCCTCTTCGTCGGCAAGGTCGAGGCCGAGACGCAGGTCGGGCCCTACAAGGCCATCGTGCCCTCGATCGCCGGCCAGGCCTGGATCACCGGCTACAACACCATCTTCCTCGACGACCGCGATCCCTTCGTGAAGGGCTTCACGGTCGCCTGACGGACCCAAGGGAGGAGTTCCAAGACATGACCCGCTACGCCTCTGTCATCGGCATCAAGCCCGAAGCTATCGCCGACTACAAACGCCTGCATGCCGACGTCTGGCCGGATGTGTTGAAGCAGATCAAGGCTTCCAACATCTCCAACTACTCGATCTTCCTCAAGGAGCCGGAGAACCTGCTCTTTTCGTATTTCGAGTACCACGGCAGCGACTATGAGGCCGACATGGCAGCCATGGCCGCAGATCCGCGCACGCAGGAATGGTGGGCCGTCTGCAAGCCCCTGCAATCGCCGCTCTCGACCCGCAAGGATGGCGAGTGGTGGGCCGACATGCCTGAAGTCTTCCACATGGACTGATCCGAACGGCGCTTGCACGTCCTCCCCATATGTGAAAATATCATTCACAGAAGAATTGCGGTTCGGAAGCGGCCGCGAGGGAGGATTTCTTGATCCCGGTCGACCAGCTGGCGCAGAACTGGCCCCTGCCATCTGCGCCAAAACCCATCGTCATCATCGGCGGCGGCGGCATCGTCAACGATGCCCACCTGCCCGCCTACCGGCTGGCCAACCTGCCGGTCGCCGGCGTCTATGACCTCGACAATGCCAAGGCGAAGGCCCTGGCCGACAAGTGGGGCATCAAGGCCTTTTCGACCCTCGGGGAGGCCATCGCCACCCCTGGCGCTGCCTACGACCTGGCGCTCCCGCCCTCTGCACACCTCAAAGTCCTGCCGAGTCTCCCCGACGGCGCTGCGGTGCTGCTGCAGAAGCCCATGGGTTCGGACCTTTCGGAAGCCACGCAAATCCTGAAGCTTTGCCGGGCGAAAAACCTCAAGGCGGCGGTCAATTTCCAGCTGCGCTTCTCGCCCATGTTCCTCGCGCTCAAGGATGCCGTCGATCGCGGCTGGCTGGGCGACATCGTCGACGTCGAAGTCCATCTCAACCTCGTCACCCCCTGGCAGCTCTTCCCCTTCCTCAAGGGTCTGCCGCGCATCGAGATCGCCGTCCACTCGATCCACTATCTCGATACCGTCCGCTTCTTCCTGGGCAACCCCACCGGCGTCCATGCCCGCTCGGTCGGCCATCCTTCGACGGACCTCGCCCAGACCCGTACCTCGGCGCTCATCGACTTCGCCCCCGGCCAGCGGGTGACGTTCTCGATCAACCACAACCACGATTTCGGCCGCAAATTCCAGGACGCCGCCTTCCGCAGCGAGGGCACCGAAGGCGCTGCGATGGTCAAGCTCGGCGTCCTTCTCGATTACCCCAGGGGCGAGCCCGACGAGCTCTGGATCACGCGGCGCGGCGAAGACTGGACGCAGGTCCCGCTCGAAGGCGGCTGGTTCCCCCATGCCTTCCGCGGCACCATGAGCAACCTCCAGCGCTTCGCCGCGGGCGAAGACGACAGGCTCGTCACTTCGGTGGAAGACGCCTGGTACACGATGGCTCTTGCCGAAGCCGCCTTCGTCTCCGCTGCCGCGCCCGCCACTCCCATCGAGGCCAAGCCATGAGCACCATCGGCGTTTCCTCCACCCATCCCAAAACTATGCCGGCAGAGCATGCCGACATTCCCGTATGGAACAGCGAAAACTGGTTCTACGAGGATTGGCCGGTGGGCCAGAAGATCCGCTCGCTCCGGCGCACCATTTCGGAGGGCGAGTCGATGGCGTTCAACGCGCTGGTCACCGACATGCACCCCTATGTCGCCGACGATATTTTCGCGACCACCGAGGGCCAGTTCGGCAGACGGCTTGTCGCCGGCGCCTTCGTCTTCTCGGCGGGCCTCGGCCTCGTCGCCACCAATTGCGTCAACGCCTTTTCCTACGGCTACGACAAGCTCAGGTTCATCAAGCCGACCTTTGTCGGCGACACCATCTACACCATCCGCACCAACCTCGATAAACGCCCGAAATATGCCGAGCTCGGCCTCATCCGGGCCAGCTACGAGGTCTTCAAGGGCGAGGGTGAACTCGTCCTCTACTGCGAGCACCTGCAGACGGTGAAATACCAAAACCCCGCCGAATTCGCCGGCAGAGTCGAAAAGTAACAAAAGAATGGATCAGAATCTTCCGCTCACCGGCCTCGTCGTCATCGACATGTGCCAGTTCCTTTCCGGCCCCTATGCCTCGCTGCGCCTGCAGGATCTGGGCGCGCGCGTCATCAAGATCGAGCGTCCCGATGGCGGGGACCTGTCCCGTCGCCTCTATCTCACCGACACCGAGATCGGCGGGGATTCCACCAATTTCCACGCCATCAACCGCTCCAAGGAAAGCCTGGCGCTCGACCTCAAGAGCCCCGACGACATTGCCGCACTCAAAAAACTCCTGACCCAGGCCGACGTCGTCCTCCAGAACTTCCGCCCCGGCGTCATCGAGCGCCTCGGCCTCGACTACGAAGCGGTCAAGGCCATCAACCCGCGCATCGTCTACGCCTCGATCACCGGCTACGGCATGGAAGGCCCCTGGGTCATGCGTCCTGGCCAGGACCTGCTCGCCCAGGCCCGCTCTGGCCTCATGTGGCTCAATGGCGATCACGACCAGGGCCCGGTGCCCTTCGGCCTCGCCGTTGCCGACATGCTCGCCGGCTCCGCCGCCTGCCAGGGTATTCTGGCCTCGCTGGTCCGCCGTGGCATAACCGGGCAGGGCGCCCATGTCGAAACCAGCCTTTTGGAGGCGCTGGTCGACTTCCAGTTCGAGGTGCTGACCGCCTATCTCAACGATGGCCAGCGCATGCCGAAACGCTCCGAATTCCGCTCGGCGCACGCCTACCTCTCGGCCCCCTATGGCGTCTACCCGACGGCCGACGGCTATCTCGCCATCGCCATGACGCCGATCGCCAAGCTCGCCGATCTCTTCGGCCTCGAAGCACTGGCCCCCTTCAAAGACAAACCAAAAACCTGGTTCTCGGATCGCGACGCCATCAAGCGCATCATTGCCGACCACGTCGCCACCCAGAGCACCGACCATTGGCTCTCCATCCTCGAGCCCGCCGACATCTGGTGCGCCCGCGTCCTCACCTGGGACGAGCTGATGCAGACGGAGGGTTTCAAGACCCTCGACATGCTCCAGACCGTGACGCGCGAGGACAACGTCTCGATCACCACCACCCGCGCACCGCTCCGCATCAACGGCATGCGCCCAAAAACCTCGCGCGCCGCGCCCCTCATCGGCGAACAAAGCGAAAAAATCCGCGCGGAGTTCGGCCTGTGAGCGTCACCCTCAAGGGCATGACCTGGAGCCATCCGCGCGGCTACGATCCGATGGTGGCGACCTCGCGCCAATGGCAGGTCGAAACCGGCGTCGAGATTACCTGGGACAAGCGCAGCCTCCAGGATTTCGAGAGCTTTCCGGTCGAGGAACTGGCGCGGAAATACGACCTCATCGTCATCGACCACCCTCATGTGGGCCAGATCACCGCCGAAAAGTGCCTCGCCCCCCTCGACGTCCCCGGCCGCGAGCGCGGCTTTGCCGACATCAAGGCCGGGACGGTCGGAAAATCCTTCGAGAGCTACCAATGGCAAGGCCGCCAATGGGCTTTTCCCATTGATGCGGCCACCCAGGTCCAAGCCTACCGCGCCGACAAGCTGGCTCGTCCGCTGACCCGCTGGAGCGAAGTTCTGACGCTCGCCCGCGCCGGCAAGGTCACGATTCCCATGCGCCCGCCGCATTCACTGATGAGCTTTTACACCCTCGCCGCGAACCTGGGCACGCCCTGCAACGTCACCGGCCAACTGATCGCCCCCGAAGCGGGCGAACGCGCCGTGGCGCTCCTCGCCGAACTCGTCGCCCTCATCGACCCCGAGGATTTTTCCCGCGACCCCATCGCCTCCTCCGAGCTTTTGGCCAGTGAGGACACCAACCTCGCCGTCATGCCACTGGGCTATGGCTACGTGAACTACGCGATGGACCGCTTCCGCGATAATTCCCTCGCCTTCGCCGACATCCCCGCCGCCGGCAGCAACGGCCCCATCGGCTCGGCCCTCGGCGGCACCGGCATCGCCGTCTCGGCCTTCTCCAGGCGCATCGGCGCCGCCATCGACTACGCCTACTGGGTCGCCAGCGCCCCGGTGCAGAAGACCATCTACGCCATTTCCGGCGGCCAGCCCGGCCACGCCGCCGCCTGGGAAGACGACAAGGTCAACGCCGCCACCCACGACTTCTATCGCAACACGCGAAAAACCCTCGAAGGCGCCTGGGTCCGCCCGCGCCACGACGGCTACATGCAATTCCAGGAAGCCGCCTCCCAGCGCCTCAACCAGGGCCTGCTTTCGGGCGAATCCCCGAAAAACATCGTCGTCGCCCTCAACGCTCTCTTTGCGGAATCCTTGTGATGGACAGACCACGCCACTTCGAAGACTACGTCCTCGGCGAAACCCGGAAAACCTACGGCCGCACCATCACCGAGACCGACTTCGTCGTCCATGCCGGCCATACCGGGGATTTCTTTCCCCACCACATGGACGCCGAGGCGATGAAATCGACGCCCTTCGGCCAGCGCATCGCCCACGGCACCATGACCTTCGCCATCGGCATTGGCCTCACTGCCAGCGAGATCAACCCGCTGGCCTTCACCTATGGCTACGAACGCCTGCGCTTCCCGAAACCCGTCTTCATCGGCGACACCATCCACACCGAGCTGACCATCACCGGCCTCGACCCCGACCCGAAGCGCGCCACCCACGGCCGCATCACCGAGCAGGTCCGTGTCATCAACCAGCGCGGCGAAACGGTGCTTGCCTGCGACCACATCTATCTGGCCGAGCGGCGGGGTTAGCCTTGCGCAGTGCTCACCCCCACCACTGAACTTCCCCGGCCGCAGAGCCGGGGGTCACGGATTTCTCCACGCGAGTGGAGGGTGCCATGGGCCCCGGGTCTCCGCCCGGGGAAGTTCGGTGGTGGAGGCACTATCTGGCCTCCAACTCACCTCGCCCCCTCGGGGAGAGGTCGCCGCAGCGCGGCGGGTGAGGGGTGGCCAGCAACACCGTTCGTGCCTGTTGCATCCCCCTCCCTAGCCCTCCCCACAAGGGGGAGGGTGGGGTTTGCTGCACGATCTTGCCAAGGACACCCACCCTCCCCCTTGTGGGGAGGGTTAGGGAGGGGGTGAGCCCAGGACACCGCCCTCGCTGCCCCCAAACCCAGCCACCGCGCGCTCCCCCTGTGCATTTTCCCCATGCCCCCTCCCAACCCGGCTCCAAAATGCTAAGGAACCCCTAACCCTTCCGATTCCCCAGGATTCCTCACCCGACATGAACGTCTCGATCGACATGGGAAAAGCCGCCGGCGGCGCGGCGGCCATGCTTGATCTCGAGGAACTCCTGGCCACGCGCCTCCTCGTCCAGGGCAATTCCGGCTCCGGCAAGTCCCACCTGCTGCGGCGCCTGCTCGAACAGAGCGCGCCCTGGGTGCAGCATTGCGTGGTCGATCCCGAGGGCGATTTCGTCACCCTTGCCGATAAATACGGGCACCTCGTCGTCGATGGTGCCCGCACCGAGCGCGAGCTCACCGCCATTGCCGGCCGCATTCGCCAGCACCGCGTCTCGGTGGTGCTCAACCTTGAAGGCCTCGACATGGAGCAGCAGATGCGCTGCGCCGCCGCCTTCCTCGGCGGCATGTTCGATGCCGATCGCGACTATTGGTATCCGGTCCTCGTCGTCGTGGACGAAGCCCAGATCTTCGCCCCCGCCGCTGCCGGCGACGTTTCCGATGAAGCGCGAAAACTCTCGCTCGGCGCCATGGCCAACCTGATGTCGCGCGGCCGCAAGCGCGGCCTGGCCGGGGTCATCGCCACCCAGCGCCTCGCCAAGCTCGCCAAGAACGTCGCCGCCGAAGCCTCAAACTTCCTCATGGGCCGCACCTTCCTCGATATCGACATGGCCCGCGCCGCCGATCTTTTGGGCATGGACCGCCGCCAGGCCGAAATGTTCCGCGATCTGGCGCGCGGCAACTTTGTTGCTTTGGGACCGGCCATGTCGCGAAAACCGCTGCCCATTGCCATCGGCCCGGTCGAAACCTCGGCGCGCTCGACAAGCCCCAAGCTGACCCCGTTGCCCGAGGCCCCGCAGGACGCCGCCGATCTCATCTTCTCGTCCGTCGCCGAAGAGATCCGCCAGCCGCCTGTCCGCCGCCCCGCGCCGCCTCCGCCGACGCCCACCGCCGATATCCTCACCCAGCTCGCGCGCAAAAAACCCGAGCACGAGCCGATGCCGGTATCGCTCTTCCCGGAGATCGACGAGGCCGAGCGCGAGGCGCTGCTCGACCAGGTCATGCGCGAACTGCTCGACGATCCCGATGCCGGCTTCCGCACCGTCGCCGTGCTCTACCAGGATTTTCTGGTCCGCTGCCGCATCCGCCGCGTTCCCGGCGAGCCACTCGCCCTCCCCGCCTTCCGCCGGCGCCTGGCCGTCGCCAAGGCCACGGTCGATGAGGAAACCGCGTCCTCCGACACCTGGCAGCAGGCTCTGGCGCTCTCCGAGCGCCTGACCGATGACGTGCAGGGCGTCTTCCTCATCGTCGCCCAGGCCGCCGTCACCGGCGCGCCCTGTCCGCCCGACGCCACGCTGGCGCGCGTCTACGGTACGCACTCGGTCGGTCGCGCCCGGCGATTGCTTTCCTACTTCGAGGAACGCGGGCTGGTGGTCGTGCGCACAGATTTCCACGGCAAGCGTATCGTTGCCTTCCCGGACCTGAGCGTCGAGACGGCGCCTGGCGATCCCAACGG
Organism: Paradevosia shaoguanensis; assembly: GCF_016801025.1. Classification (GTDB taxonomy): domain Bacteria; phylum Pseudomonadota; class Alphaproteobacteria; order Rhizobiales; family Devosiaceae; genus Paradevosia; species Paradevosia shaoguanensis. The sequence goes on from NZ_CP068983.1 coordinate 2,238,737, forward strand.
CCCGGATGTCGAAGCCGATCAGGCCGCCGAATAAGCTTTCTCGCTCGCCCATCTAGGGAGCCGCCCGCGGCAGGCGTGCTTTGTGCCTTCAAGTCTTGTCGACAAACAGGATACAAGGCGCTAGACAGAGATCAGCGAAATTCCGGTGCCTTCATCGGGCTCCGTCCAATCGACAAGGACATCATGAATACGAGCATTTTCACGGGCGTGATTCCGGCCCTGATGACGCCCTGCAAGGCCGACCGTACGCCCGATTTCGACGAGCTGGTGCGCAAGGCGCGCGAACTGGTCGATGCCGGCATGTCCGGCGTCGTCTATTGCGGTTCGATGGGCGACTGGCCGCTCCTCACCGATGCGCAGCGCCAGGAAGGCGTCGAGCAGCTGGTCAAGGCAGGTATTCCTGTGATTGCCGGTACCGGTGCGGTCAACACGGCGTCAGCCGTAGCTCACGCCGCCCATGCCCAGCAGGTGGGGGCTGCCGGCCTCATGGTCATCCCGCGCGTGCTCTCGCGCGGCAACTCCCCGACGGCCCAGCGCCATCATTTCGAGGCCATTCTCTCGGCCGCGCCGAACCTCCCGGCCGTCATCTACAACAGCCCGCATTACGGCTTCGAGACCCGTGCCGACCTCTTCTTCGCCCTGCGCGCCAGGCACAAGAACCTCGTCGGCTTCAAGGAATTCGGCGGCGCCAAGGCCATGACCTATGCCGCCGAACACATCACCAGCGCCGATCCCGATGTGGTGCTGATGGCCGGCGTGGATACCGGCGTCTTCCACGGCTACGTCAAGGCCGGCGCCACCGGCACCATCACCGGCATCGGCAACGCCCTGCCGCATGAAATCCTGCATTTCGTCGCCCTCGCCAAGGCGGCGGCCGCCGGGGATGTCGAGGCGCGCATGCGGGCGTTGGAGATGGGCGAAGCGCTCGAAGTGCTCTCGACCTGGGACGAAAGCACGGACCTGGTGCTCTACTACAAGTACATGCTCGAGCTGCAGGGCGAGGCCGCCTACAAGCTCCACTTCAACGCCACCGACGAACTCTCGCCGAGCCAGAAGGCCTGGGCTAAAAGCCAGTACGAACAGTTCAAGGCTTGGTATGCCGAGTGGAGCAAGCTCCCCGGCGCAGTGCAGAAATATCGGAGCTAAAGTTCTGCAAGGACAGACAAAAAGGGGAGCCAAGGCTCCCCTTTTTCAATGGTCGGCCAGTTCGGCTTCGGACGCGAAATAGGCATGGATCTGGTAGAGCGGCACCGGATGCGGCGGGATGCCATCGGGCCGGAACTCCACATCGATCCGCTCGATCGGCGGCGTGGCGATGCCAGGCAGGAGCCGCGTCCACGACGTGCCGGCGGCGAGGTCCGCGACATCGAACATGTATTCGACGCAGACTACACGGCCATCGACAACGCAGTAGATCGGGCCGGTCGGCGGGCTGGCGGGATCGACCCAATGCGCACCCATATTGGGAACGTGCGGGCTGATCTGCACGGCCTGTGGCGCAACCTCGGCAATCAGCGGCAGGTCCTTGCCGGGAGCGCGAGCGAAGCGTTCGTGTGCCTCGATAGGGTTGGCCGCGCCGATCAGGGTCGAAACGACGATGCCGACGGCGACGCAGTAAAGCGAAAGGTTCATGGCATCCTCCCGCTCAAAACGTCTTGGGCTGCAGGGGCGTGCCCACAATGTCGATGCCGTTCGCCGCGCAGGTGGCGACGAGCGCATTGATGACGTCCGGCGTCGGCGCCGACCGGGTGGACAGCTCGAAGCGCTGGGCAGGGCGGCTCGAAAGGCGCAGCATGTTTTCGAAATCGGCGCCGCGCGTCACGGTCAGCATGCGCGCGCCGTCCCGGCTTTCCACGCAATAGCTGTGCGGAAGCCCCTTTGGTGCCAGCAGGCTATCGCCGACGCGGCCGACCTTTTCCTGGCCGTCGACGATGAAGCGAACCTCGCCTTCGAGGATGAGGAAGAGCTCGTCCTCGTTGCGATGGACATGCATCGGCGGGCTATCGCCATAGGGCATCCAATGCTCGATGACGCAGAGGCCGTCCTGGCCGGCCCTGGAGGAGGTTTTGATGAGAATGAGGGTGTTGCCGAACCAAAAGACTTCGCCGGCCGACTTGATGTTTGAAAAGACAGTCATTTTAGCGTTTCCTGTTCAGTGATGCCCGGTTCGCGACCGGACGTGCACTGACCAGTGCCGGCGTTCGTCTTGGTGAAATCGATTGATCGTATGGGACTATTCACGCCATGAATTTGAATAGCCTGGACCTCAACCTCATCCGTGTCTTCGACGCCCTGATGCAGGAGCGTAGCGTCACGCGCGCCGGCGAGCGCGTCGGGCTCTCCCAGCCGGCGGTCAGTTCTGCGCTCAGCCGGCTGCGCTACGCGCTCAACGACCAGCTTTTCATCCGTCGCGGCAACGAGATGCTGGCGACGCCGCGTGCCGAGGAGCTCGCTGAGCTGGCCCGCTCCGCGCTCAACTCCATCGAGCGCATGGTGCATTCGCGCTCAACGTTCGACCCGCTGACGCTGGAGCGCACCTTTACCCTCCTGGGCTCGGACTTCTTCTCTTTGATGCTGATGCCGCATCTGGCGGTGAAGCTGGCAGAAAGCGCGCCGCGCGTTGCCGTGCGCCTGCTCGACAGCGCGCGGGGTGATGTCACCAGGCTCCTCCAGGACGACGCCGTGGATATGGCGCTCGAGCGGCCGGTCGAAGTGCCCGACTGGATTTCGAGCATCCTGCTGTTTCCCTCGGCCTTCGTCATCATCGCTGCTGCCGACAATCCCGATCTGGCAGGCGTCGTGGAAGGCGAGCCGGTTCCGCTCGATAGTTTCTGTGCGCTGCCGCATGCCCTGCGCTCGATCGACGGCTCGATGAGCGGCATGGTGGATGATGCGCTTGAGGCCACCGGTCGGCACCGGCAGGTGGTGCTGGCGCTACCGCATTTTCAAGCCGTGGCTCTGGCCGTGGCGCGCGGCCGCATGATCGCGGCCGTGCCCAGCCAGTTCGCCGAAATGGCGCGCAGGGACCTGGCGCTCAAAATCTATCGCCCGCCCTTCGACGTGCCGGTGCCCGATATCAAGCTCTATTGGCATTCCCGCCATGACAGCGAGGTCGGTCACCAGTGGATGCGGCACCAGGTGCTGGCAGCCGTCAACGATCTCGGTTTCGCCGAGGGCGCAGTCGGCTAGACGCGATAGATGCGTTCGGCGTTGCGATGGAGGAGCTTTGCCTTCTCCGTCTCGCTGGCGCCCGAGAGTATCTGGTGGGTGGCTTCTACCCAGCGGGTGAGGTTGGCGGTCAGGGTGCAGACGGGGTGGTCCGAGCCCCAGACGACGCGATCCCAGCCGAAGCTTTCGATGACGTGCTCGGCGAAGGGCCGCAGGTCGTCCACCGTCCAGTCGGGTTTGGCATAGGCCACGATGCCCGAAATCTTGGCATTGATATTGGGGCGCTTTGCCAGCTCCTTAATGTAGTGGCGCCAGGGCTCCAGCTCCATCGCTGCCACTTTCGGCACGCCGCAATGGTCGAGCACGAAATGCACGTCCGGCGCCTTGTCTGTGAGGTCAGCGCCGATGGGGAGCTGATCGGCGCGCAGGCAGAGGTCAAAGCTCAAGTGATAGGGGGCCAGCCGCCGCAGGTTTTCCGCGAAGAGTTCGGTCTGGGACAGCTCGTTGGGCGCTTCATGGAGAATGCGGCGTAGCCCACGAACCTTTGGATTGCGCACCAGCACTTCGAGGTATTCGGCGAAGCCTTCGTGCTCGGGGCGGCCCGAGGCGACGGCACCGATCACGCGCGGGTGCGCCTGGGTGACGAAGGCGGTTTCCGCTGCGATATCTTTTTCGGCCACGTCCACTTCCATATGGATGGCCGATTCAATGCCGAGCTTTTCGGCTTCGGCGAAATAGCTCTCGGCGTCCCATTGCTTGTTGAGCGGGCCGGCATTGGCGAGCCAGGGATAGGAGAAGCGGTCCTGGTAGACCAGGTGCAGGTGCGTATCGAGAATGCGCATCGGACTAATCCCTCCCTCCGGAAATGGGGCGTTTGGAAATCTCCTCGCCGGCCGCGATCAGCAGGTCGAGCACGGACTGCATGTCGGGGGCGTCGTGCTTGTCGAGGCGGTCGGTAAAGGGGCTGGTGAGAACCGCCAGCACCGTACCGACCGGCCCCAGGATCGGCACCGTGAGGTTGGTTACGCTCGCCACCTGCAGGCTCGGCATGGATTCGTAGCCCTGTTCCTGCACCTTGGCGAGACGCTCCTCGAAACCCGGGGGCAGGTCGCGGGCATCGGCCACGTCCTCGAGCACCAGCCGGCGCTCCTCGGGCGTCGCATAGGCGAGAAAGACGTGGCCGGAGCCGGTATTGACCATGGAGATACGCGAGCCGACGCGGATCGAGACGTTCCAGTAGCCGGGGCTGTCGACCTGGGCCACCACCACGAGGACGTTGCGGTCCTGGATGACGAGGTGACAGGCCTGCTCGGCCTCGCGCGCGAAGCGACGCATGATGGGGAGGGCCTGGCTCACGAGGCGGGAGACGGGCGGGGTGGCGTGCGCCAGCTCGAAAAGCTTGAGCGTCAGCTCGTACCGGTCGCCGGTCGTGCGGCGCACATAATCGCGGCGCACCAGCCGGTCGAGCATGCGGTAGATTTCGTTGGGCGAGCGGTCGAGCGACTTGGCGATTTCGGCCTGGCTCAAGCCCTCTTCGGTGGTGGACAGCAGCTCGAGGATATCCAGTCCCTTGTCCAGTGCTGGCGCGCGGTAGCGGTCGCTTTCCTCGGTGTCCAATTCGGTCGTCCCAATCTGATTGCGGCGCGATGCTAGCTGTTGACGCCGAGGCGTCAACCTGCTTACTTACGAATAGACTTTTCATATATGCATAATCAAGCCTCGGATCGAGGCAACGTGCAGAGAGGTCTCAGGAGGAGAAAACAATGTCATCGAAACTGATGAAAACCGCGCTCATGGCGACGGTTGCGTTCGCGAGCCTTACGGGCATCGCCGCAGCGCAGGACTTCGATTACGGCAAGTTCGACGGCTATACCTTGAAGGTGAAGCTCATCGGCGGCACCCAGTATGAAAAGCTCTATACCCGCATTCCCGAATGGGAAAAGCTGACGGGCGCCAAGGTCGAGATCGTTTCGTCCAAGAACCACTTCGATCTCGACCGCGAGATCAAGCAGGATATCGCCTCGGGTTCGATCACCTGGTGCGTGGGCTCGAACCACACCTCGTTCGCCCCGCAATACGGTGACCTCTATATCGACCTCAAGCAGTCGATCCCGGAAAGCGAACTGGCCAAGTACGTGCCCGGCACGCTCAAGGCTTCCGAAGTCGACGGGCGCCTGGTGCAGCTGCCGCGCGTGACCGACGTTTCCAACCTCTACTACCGCAAGTCGCTCTATGCCGACCCGGCCAACCAGGCCGCCTACAAGGAAAAGTTCGGCAAGGACCTGGCTCCGCCCGAGACCTTCGAGGACTTCAAGAACCAGGTCATCTTCTTTGCCAAGCCGCCGAACCTTTACGGCACGGCTTTCGCCGGCAAGGACGAAGGCATGTCGGGCCGCTTCATGGAAATCCTGCGCGCCAATGGCGGGGATATCTTCGACGAGAACCACAAGCCGATCTTCAACTCGGAAGCCGGCGTTGCCGCCGTCCAGTGGTTCAAGGACATCTATGACGCCAAGGCCGTTCCGGCCGGCACCGTCAACTACACCTGGGACGATATCGGCCAGGCCATGGCCGCCGGCCAGCTGGCGATCGACCTCGACTGGCCGGGCTTTGCCGGCTTCTACTCGGATCCTTCCGCTTCCAAGATCGCCGACGACCTCGGCTTCGCGGTGGCGCCGGTCGGCACGTCCGGCAAGCGCGGCGGCTGGTCCGGCTCGCACTCCTTCTCGGTGACCGAAGCCTGTGACAACAAGCCGGCCGCCGTCTCCTTCGCGGTGTTCCTCACCAATGACGAGAGCGAGATGATGGAAGCCGAGGCCGGTAACCTGCCGACCCGCACCAAGACCTTCACCGACGTCGTCGAGTGGTTCAAGGCCAACAACAAGCCGGCTCTCGCCGAGATGTTCCCCATCTGGCAGAAGTCGCTCGATGAAGCCCGCACCCCGCCGCTGATCCCGCAGTGGATCGAAGTGTCGAACGTGATCTGGCCGAATATCCAGGCCGCCATCATCGGCGAAAAGACCCCGCAGCAGGCCCTCGATGACGCCGCCGCCCAGGCGACGACCATCATGCAGGACGCAGGTTTGCTGCAGTAAGTGCTGTGAAGGGCCGTCCGACTTGTGCGGGCGGCTCACCCCCACCCCTGTCCCCTCCCCGCAAGGGGGAGGGAGACCAGTTGGCGTGATCGTGCCCCAACGTCTCCTCCCCCCTTGCGGGGGAGGGACAGGGTGGGGGGATTTCCACCTAGATGTCGAGAACGCGCATGCGCTTCTTCCGATCGCCCCGGGCGATACCCTATCTTCTGCTGCTTCCCGCCATCCTGGTGATCCTGGCCGTGGTGCTGGTGCCGCTCCTGGTGTCGTTCTGGACGAGCTTTACCGCCTATAATCTCACCAAGCCCGCCACGCTTTTCCAGTTCGTGGGCCTGCGCAATTATCAGCGCCTGATGGTCAATCCGGAATTCTGGTGGGCGTTCGGACGCACGCTGGTCTTCGTCACCATCGCGCTCAACCTCGAAATGGTGCTGGGCCTGGGGCTGGCTCTGCTCATCAACAAGATCACCTGGGGCCAGCGCACGCTGCGGACCATCATGATGTTCCCCATGATGTTCTCGCCGATCCTGGTCGGCTTCCAGTTCAAGTACATCTTCAACGACTCTGTCGGGCTGGTGAACAATGCGCTGTTCGACCTCGGGCTGATCAAGGAGCCGATCCCCTGGCTGGTCGACGGCACGCTCGCCAACTTCTCCATCCTTTTCGCCGAGATCTGGATGTCGACCTCGGTGTTCGCGATCCTGCTGCTGGCGGGCCTGATGGCTCTGCCCAAGGAGCCGATCGAGGCCGCCAAGGTGGATGGCTGCAATCCGGTTCAGGTGTTCCGGCACATCACGCTGCCGTTCCTGATGCCCTTCGTCTACATCGCCATGACCATCCGCTCGCTCGATATCGCGCGTGCCTATGACATGGTCCGCATCATGACCAATGGCGGACCGGCCGGGCGCACCGAGCTCCTGTGGACGCTCATGACCCGCACCGGCTACCAGAACAGCCAGATGGGCATGGCCAATGCCATGGGCTACATCTCGATCCTGCTCTCGATCGTCTTCACCTTCTACTTCTACCGCAAGCTGGTGGCTGCGCGGACCTTCATGGGAGGCGCGCAATGAGCCGGCAATTGACTATCGAAAAGCCGTGGCAGCGCTGGCTGATCCGGCTGGGCGTGTTCGTGGCCATGGTCATCCTGTGCGTCCCGGGCGTCTGGGTCGTGCTCACCGCCTTCCGCCCCAATATCGAAATCCTGGCCCGCCCGGCGGTGTGGATTCCCCATGAGCTGACGCTCAACAACTTCAAGGGGATTTTCGGGCTCCTGCCGACCCAGCAGGGCCTGCCGGTGGCGCAGTATTTCATCAACTCGCTCGTCATCTCGGTGACCTCGACATTGGTCGCCATCATCGTGGGCATGGCCGGCGGCTACGCCTTCGCGCGCTACCGCTTCAAGGGCAAGGCCGCGCTTTTCCTGGCCTTCATGCTGTCGCGCACCGTGCCGGGCGTGGCACTGTCGCTGCCGCTCTTCATCGTCTGGGCCCGGGTCGGGCTCATCGATACCCCGATCGGGCTGATCCTCGTCTACATGGCGATCAACATCCCCTTCACCATCTGGCTCACCGACGGCTTCTTCCGGCAGATTCCGGTCGACCTTTCGGAGGCCGCCCAGATCGATGGCTGCACGCGCTGGCAGGCGTTCTGGAAGGTCGAGTTTCCGCTCGCCCGTTCGGGACTGGCCTCGGCGGCGATCTTCGCCTTCCTCACCTCGTGGAACGAATATGCGCTGGCCAGCCAGCTCACCCGCACCACGGCAAGCAAGACCATGCCGGTGGGCCTGATGGATTTCACCGCACAATTCACGGTGGACTGGACCGGTATGAGCGCCATGGCCGTGCTCATCATCATCCCGGCTCTCGTCCTCACCTTCATCGTCCAAAAACATCTGATCGCCGGCCTGACGTTCGGCGGCGTAAAGGGTTAGTCCAATGGCGGAAGTTCGCCTTCAAAAGGTCGTCAAGCGCTACGGGAACCTCGAGATCGTGCATGGCATCGATCTCGACATCGCCCACAACGAGTTCGTGGTGCTGGTCGGGCCCTCGGGCTGCGGCAAGTCGACGACGCTGCGCATGGTGGCCGGGCTCGAGGAAATCTCGGGCGGCACGATCTCGATCGGGGACCGGGTGGTCAATGACCTGCCACCGCGCTCACGCAACATCTCGATGGTGTTCCAGTCCTACGCGCTCTACCCGCATATGACGGTCAAGGAAAACCTCGGTTTCGGGCTCAAGATCGCCAAGGCCCCGGAAGCCGAGATCGAAAAGCGCGTGGCCGAAGCTGCCGAGATTCTGGGGCTCGGGCCCTATATGGACCGCCTGCCGGCCAACCTTTCGGGTGGCCAGCGCCAGCGCGTGGCCATGGGCCGCGCCATCGTGCGCAACCCGGACGTGTTCCTGTTCGATGAGCCCTTGTCCAACCTCGACGCCAAGCTGCGCGGGCAGATGCGCGTCGAGATCAAGAAGCTGCACCAGCGGGTCAAGACCACGGTCATCTACGTCACCCACGACCAGGTCGAGGCCATGACGCTGGCCGACCGCATCGTCATCATGCGCGACGGCAATGTCGAGCAGGTGGGCACCCCTTCGGAAGTCTTCGAAAAGCCGGTCAACACCTTCGTGGCCGGCTTCATCGGCTCGCCGCCGATGAACCAGCTCGATGCGGTGGTGGCCGATGGCGGCGCCAAGCTGAGCGATGGCACCATCGTGCCGCTGCCGGCGGGCCTCAAGGTCGATGCCGGCCAGGAAGTCGTCGTCGGCTTCCGCCCGGAAAGCTTTGCGCCCAAGGGCCATGCACTTCATGACGAGTCGCGCACCATCACCGTGAGCCGCCCCGTGCTGATCGCCGAGCCGCTCGGAACCGAGACCATCCTCTTCACCGAGCTGGGCGGCAAGGAAGTGCAGGGCAAGATGCTCAATCCGCGCCATGTGAACTCGGGCGAAGTGCTCGAATTCACGCTCGATCTCACCCGGCTGCACGTCTTCGACAAGGCGTCGGGGAAGAGCCTGAGGGCGTGATGGCAAATTCCGTGACACTGGCACCCCCCACCCTGTCCCTCCCCCGCAAGGGGGGAGGTGACGTGCCGGCACAACCTTTCTTCACCTCCCCCCTTGCGGGGGAGGCCGGGAGGGGGGTGGCCAATGGCTAAGATCGTCCGCGTCGAACTTCTCATGGTCGACCTCAAGCCCAAGGTGAAGAGGGTCGATGCCATCCAGTCCTTCGTCTCCCAGGAGACGCCGATCGTGCGCATCACCGATGCCGACGGCGCGGTGGGCGTGGGCTACAGCTACACCATCGGCACCGGCGGCATGTCGGTGATGAAGCTGCTTGAGCTGACGCTGGCGCCCGCCATAATCGGCCGGGACGCCTACGACATCGAAAAGATCTGGCGCGACCTGCTGTTCCTGACGCATGCGACCACGGTCGGCGCCATTACCGCCATCGCCATGGCGGCGATCGACACGGCGCTCTGGGATCTAAAAGCCAAAAAACTCGGGCTGCCGCTGCATATCCTTGCCGGTGGCGCCCAGAAGGCCATTCCGCTCTACACCACCGAGGGCGGCTGGCTGCATCTGGAGCAATCGGCGCTGGTGGAAGACGCGCTGCGGGCCAAGGCCGACGGCTTTGCCGGGGCCAAGCTCAAGGTGGGCCGGCCCATCCACGAGGACGTCAAGCGCATCTCGGCGGTCCGTGAGGCCGTCGGCCCGGGCTTTGAAATCTTCACCGACGCCAACCAGGCCTTTGCGGTGGATGAAGCCATCCGCCGGGCGCGGGCCTATGAGCCGCTCGATATCGGCTGGCTGGAAGAGCCGCTGCCGGCCGACGACATCGAGGGCCACAAGCGGCTGGTCGAGCATACGAGCCTTCCCATCGCTGTGGGCGAAAGCCTCTATTCGCACCTGCATTTCCGCGAATATCTCGAACGCCATGCCTGCTCGATCGTGCAGGTGGATGTGGGCCGCATCGGGGGCATCACGCCCTGGCTCAAGGTCGCCCACATGGCCGAGTGCTTCAACATCGCCGTCTGTCCGCATTTCCTTATGGAACTGCATGTCTCGCTCTGCGCCGCCGTGCCCAATGCACGCTGGGTCGAATACATTCCGCAGCTCGACGACTTGACCTCCGAGCGAATGACCATTCGAGATGGCAAGGCGATACCGAGCGACGCGCCGGGCCTGGGCATTGCCTGGGATTTCGAGGCGATCGACGGCATGGTTGTCGACGGGTCGCGCACGGTTGTTTCTTAGGGTTTGGAGATAAGTTCATGGCCGATCTCAACGGCAAAATCACGCTGATCACCGCCGCCGCGCAGGGCATTGGCCGCGCTTCGGTCGAGGCGTTTTCGCGGGCCGGCGCAAAGGTCATCGCCACCGACATCAATGCCGAAAAGCTCCGGGAACTCGATGGCATTCCCAATGTCACCACACGCGTGCTCAACGTGCTCGATGCCGAGGCGGTCAATGCCGCCGTCGCCGAGATCGGCCGCATCGACGTGCTCTTTAACTGCGCGGGCGTCGTCCACAACGGCACCGTGCTCGAAATGAGCGAGAAGGACCTCGAATTCGCCTTCGACCTCAATGTCTGGGCCCAGGTGCGGACCATCAAGGCGATCCTCCCGGGCATGCTGGAGCGCGGCGATGGCGCCATCGTCAACATGGCGACGGTGGCCTCCTCGGTCAAAGGCGTGCCCAACCGCGCCGCCTATTCGATCTCCAAGGCCGCCGTCATCGGCCTCACCAAGTCGGTGGCCGCCGACTATGTGACCCGAGGCATCCGCTGCAACGCCATTGCCCCGGGCACCGTCGACAGCCCCTCGCTCCACGAGCGCTGGAAGGCGACCGGCGACTTCGAGGCGGCCAAAACGGCCTTCATCGCGCGCCAGCCCATCGGGCGCATCGGCAAGCCCGAGGAAGTGGCGGACCTCGCCGTCTATCTCGCCGGCGCCACCTACACGACCGGCCAGGTCCACGTCATCGACGGCGGCTGGACCGGCTGATTCCTTTTGCTTTGCGGAACCTCGTTCGATGACCAAGATTACCGGCCTCAAGACCTTTGACCTGCGTTTCCCGACCTCCCAGTCGCTCGACGGGTCGGACGCCATGAACCCCGATCCCGATTACTCGGCGGCCTATGTCGTCCTCCAAACGGATGGCGCCCATGAAGGGCACGGCCTCACCTTCACCATCGGGCGCGGCAACGAAGTGGTGTGCGCGGCGATCAAGGCGCTTGAGGGCCGGGTGCTTGGGCTCGAACTCGGCTGGATCGCCGAAAATCCCGGCCGTTTCTGGCGGCACGTGACCGGCGACAGCCAGTTGCGCTGGATCGGCCCGGACAAGGGCGCGATGCACCTGGCCACCGGCGCCGTGGTCAACGCAGTCTGGGACCTCCTCGCCAAGGATGCGGGCAAGCCTGTCTGGCAATTCGTTGCCGACATGCCCCCCGAGCAATTGGTCTCGATCATCGATTTCCGCTACCTCACCGACGCCATCACCCCCGAGGAGGCGCTCGAAATCTTCCGCAAGGCGGAGACCGGCAAGGCCGAGCGTATCGCCAAGCTCAAGGCCGAGGGGTATCCCTGCTACACGACCTCGGCCGGCTGGCTGGGCTATTCGAACGAAAAGCTCACGCGCCTTGCCACCGAGGCGGTGGACGCCGGGTTCAAGCACATCAAGATGAAGGTCGGGCGGGATCTCGACGACGACATCAGGCGCCTCGAAATCGTGCGCTCGATCATGGGACCGGACCGGTATCTGATGATCGACGCCAACCAGGTGTGGGAAGTCGACCAGGCCATCGACTGGGTGCGCGAGCTCAAGCGCTTCAACCCCTACTTCATCGAGGAGCCGACCAGCCCCGATGACATCGAGGGGCACCGCAAGATCCGCGAATCCATCGCCCCGGTGAAGGTGGCGACCGGCGAGATGTGCCAGAACCGCATCATCTTCAAGCAGTTCATCACGCGGGGCGCCATCGACATCGTCCAGATCGATGCCTGCCGCATCGGGGGCCTGAACGAAGTGCTCTCGGTGCTGCTGATGGCGGCCAAATACAAGCTGCCGGTCTGGCCGCATGCGGGCGGCGTCGGCCTGTGCGAATACGTGCAGCACCTCTCGATGATCGACTACCTCGTCGTCTCGGGCACCAAGGAAGGCCGGGTGATCGAGTTCGTGGACCATCTCCACGAGCACTTCATCGAACCCTGCGACATCCAGAACGCCGCTTACATGCCGCCCAAGCTGCCGGGCTTCTCGATCCAGATGAAGCCGGAATCCATCGTCGAGCACGTATTCGAAGGGTGATTGGCGAGCGGCCAGAAGCCTCCGGCACCCCCAATCTTGGTTGCCCGACGAAGGTCGGATCAGATGCCGTTAACTCTCCGAAATCCGCAGCTCCCGCACCTTCCCACCCCCGAGCGTGAAGGTGAATTTACTCGTTCCCGAAAAGAAGCTGCTCTTCCAGTCCGTCATCACTTCCACCTTCTCGGGTGAAGCGGAGAGCACCTTGGCAATGGTCAGCGTGCCCTTGGCGCCGATCAGTTCCTTGTCGCTCCAGCCGCGGATCGCGGCGTGGCCGGAAAACCGTCGGCCCCAGTCCTCGACCACTCCGTCTTCGGGGAAGAAGGCGAGGAAAGCTTCGGTGTCGCCGCGATTGATGGCCTGACGGAGGCTCTCGATCACTGTGGGCAGGGTTGGATCAGCCATGTTTTGCACCTAATTGCCGGTAGAGTGACGCATGGACGATTGGCGAGAAGTCGATGCGACACAAGCCAAATTTGTTCGATGCCTTTGGCGCTATCGCTTGCGCGACAGCCGCCGAATCCTCATTTTTGTTTTCCTGACCACACAACGGCGCCTTCTGGCGCCGCCGGAGACCTGTTGAATGCCCCATGATACGCCCCTGATCACCACGATCGTCGTCGCGTTCGTTCTGGCGTTCATCTTCGGGGCGATCGCCAACCGCCTGCGGCTTCCGCCGCTCATCGGCTACCTCTTCGCCGGCATCCTGGTGGGGCCGTCCTCACCCGGTTTCGTGGCCGATGTCGGTATTGCCAACCAATTGGCCGAGATCGGCGTCATCCTCCTGATGTTCGGCGTCGGGCTGCATTTCTCGCTCAAGGACCTGATGACGGTCAAAACCCTCGCCATTCCCGGCGCGCTGGTGCAGATCGCCTTTGCGACACTCCTGGGTGTCGGCCTGGCGATGCTCCTGGGCTGGGGCGTGGGGTCGGGCGTGGTCTTCGGCCTTGCGCTCTCGGTGGCCTCGACCGTCGTGCTGCTCAAGACCATGCAGGATCGGCGCCTCATCGATACCGAGCGCGGCAAGATCGCGGTGGGATGGCTCATCGTCGAGGACATGGCGACCGTGCTCGCCCTCGTGCTCATCCCGGCGCTGGCGCCGCTCCTTGGCGGCGATACCGTGCCGGTGCCGCACGATTCCTTCGTGTCGCTGACCGAGCGGCTCATCGGCACCAATATCGGGCTCGTCGGGGTCATCGTCATCACCCTCATCAAGGTGGCGGCCTTTGTCGGCTTCATGCTGGTCGTCGGCCGGCGCGTCATCCCGTGGATGCTCCACGCGGTCGCCCATACCGGCAATCGCGAGCTCTTCCGTCTCGCCGTCCTCGCCATTGCACTGGGCGTGGCCCTTGGTGCTGCCTATCTCTTCGGCGTATCGCTGGCGCTCGGTGCCTTCTTCGCCGGCATGATCCTGTCGGAAAGCGAACTCTCGCAGCGCGCCGCCAACGAGACGCTGCCGCTGCGCGATGCCTTCGCGGTGCTGTTCTTCGTTTCGGTCGGCATGCTGGTCGATCCCATGATCATCGTGCAGAACCCGCTGCCGGTGCTGGGCACGCTCTTCATCATCCTCTTCGGCAAGTCGATCGCGGCTTTCTTCATCGTCGTCGCTTTCCGCCAGCCGGTGTCCACGGCGCTCACCATTTCGGCGAGCCTGGCGCAGATCGGCGAATTCTCGTTCATCCTCGCTGCCATGGGCGTGTCGCTCCATATCCTGCCGGAGGAAGCGCGCGATTTGATCCTCGCCGGCGCCATGGTCTCGATCATTCTCAATCCGCTGATGTTCTTCATTGCCGACCGGCTGCGGCCATCGCTCGAAACGCGCGTCGCCCAACGGCGTGGTGAACCCGTCGAGCCGAGCGCGGCGCCGGGGCAGGTCGAGCCCTCGCTCGAACCGGTTGCCGGCGAGGCCGCCGCTGCGGCCGAAGAGCCCGTGGCCGTGCCCGAGCCTGATGTGCCGGTTCCGACCACGCTTGCCGGGCACACCATCGTCGTCGGCTTCGGCCGCGTCGGGTCGGTGATCGGGGAGGGGCTCAAAGCCGATGGGGAACCTTTCCTCGTCATCGAGGATTCGGACTCCAGGGTTGCGGAAGCCCGGGCGCTCGGCATCGAGGTCGTGGTGGGCAATGCCGCCAATCCCGAGGTGCTGGCGCTCGCCAATGTCGTTGGCGCACGGCGCCTTGTCATTGCGATGCGCAATTCCTTCGAGGCCGGGCAGGCGACCGAGCAGTGCCGCAAGCTCAATCCGTCCATCGATATCGTGGTGCGGGCGCATTCGGAGGAGGAACGGGAGTACCTCATGCGAATGGGCGCCAATACCGTCTTGATGGGCGAACGCGAAATCGGACTGGGTATGCTGGCTTTCATCGAAGGCAAGCGTCCGGCCGAGCGCAGCGCGCCGGCGCCGGAAGAAGAGCCGGAGGCTGCCGGCCCCAAGCTGGCCCCGGTCGAAAACTTCATCACCAAGGCCATCGAGCCAGCTTTGACTGGCGCGGTCGTTGCAGCACCTGCTGCAATCGCTGTGACGGAGGAGACGCTCGTCGACCTGCCTGCCGAATCGGTAGAGCCCGAAGCGGTCGAAGTGCCCGAAAACGCCGAGGAGAGTACCGAACTCGAAGCCGAAAGTACCGAACCGGTGCCGCCGGCGGTCGAGCCCGTTCTCATCGAGCCGCGTATCGACGGATCGGCCTCCGCAGCGCCCGATGTGATCGTGCTTCCCGAAAAGCTGCCGTCCATGGCCGACGATGATGGCGTGCCGGGCCAGCCCACTGAGCCGACACCGCCTCCGCCGCCCGAAACGCCGCCTGAGCCGGAGCCCGAGCCCACCCCCGAGCCGTTGCCGCCCGAACCCCAGCCGGAGCCCGAGCCGCAGCCTGAGCCGGATGTGCCGCCCCAGCCGGAACCGGTACCTGAGCCCGTCACTCCGCCGCCAACGGAAGTACCGGTGCCCGCGCCCACCGAGTTGCCGCCGGCTCCGGGTGAGTTCCCGCCGTCCGCGCCGCCCGAAAGCGAGCCGATCCCGATCGAGCTGCCCGCGAGCGACCCAACGCCCAACGAACTGCCGGGTAACAACCCGCCGGAAATGGCCGCTGACTCCACGGCAGAGGACACCGGCTCCGAAGAGGCGATGGCGACTTCGGACAAGCCGGAAAACGAAGACGGCGAAGACAAGAAGACCGATACGCCCTGATATGGCGCGAAAGTAGGGGCCGGGCCTTCACTGTGCCCGGCCAATTGTGCTTAGCTTGGCGGCGAAGGCGTTTCGGCGCCGCATTGGTCCCTGGGTATGATCTCGCAAAAGGCAAAATACGCATTGAGGGCACTGGTGGCGCTGACCAAGGTGCCGCCGGGCGCGACCCGCATGATCTCCGAGATCTCGCGCGAGCAGGCCATTCCCAAGAAATTCCTCGAACAGATCCTGCTCGAGCTCAAGCGCGCCGGCCTCGTCAACAGCCAGCGTGGACGCACGGGCGGCTATGCCCTGCTGCGTGCGCCGGGTGAAATCACGTTCGGGGAGGTGCTGCGCCTTATCGACGGGCCGATCGCGCCGCTCCCCTGCCTCTCGAAAGTCTTCTATCGGCGGTGCGACGATTGCCGCGAAGAGGAAAGCTGTGAAGTCCGCCACGTCTTCGCCAAGGTGGCCGAGGCCACGCGTGGAGTGCTCGACTCCACTACGCTCGCCGACGCCGTTCACGTGGAACTGGAAACGCTCTAGTTCCCGGCACGTCTCCATCCTTCTTGCGAGCAGAGCGAGCCGCGTTGCGCGCCCCAGATAATCCACCGTTAATAATTCGGAATGGATTACCTTTAGCCTTCCTCGCGGCCCCTCGATCCGCCCCATTTTTCGCGAAACCGGGGTCACCGCAGGAACTTTTTCTCCAGAGGCTGATTTCGGAGGTTGGTCTTCGGCTTGCGTAAATGCCGACCTATCCAGTAGGCTTTATTCAGTTCTTCACGAGAGGAGCCCTTGGAGGACAAGATGAAGACGACTGCACGAATTCTCGCTTATGGCGGGCTGGTCGCAGCCCTGGCCGTCGGCTTTGCGGTTACGGCGCGTGCCGCCGACCAGTCCCTGCTCAATGTCTCATACGATCCGACGCGCGAACTCTATCAGCAGTTCAATGATGCCTTTGCCGCGCATTGGAAGGAAACCACGGGCAACACTGTCACCATCGACAACAGCCATGGCGGTTCGGGCAAGCAGGCCCAGGCCGTCATCGACGGGCTTGAGGCCGATGTGGTGACACTGGCGCTCGAAAGCGACATCAACGCGATCGTCGAGAAGTCCGGTCTCATCAAGCCGGATTGGCGCTCGCATTTCGAGAATAATTCGACCCCCTATACCTCGACCATCGTGTTCCTGGTGCGCAAGGGTAACCCCAAGGGCATCCAGGACTGGGGCGACCTGGTCAAGGACGGCGTCGAGGTCATCACGCCCAATCCCAAGACCTCGGGTGGCGCCCGCTGGAATTACCTGGCTGCCTGGGCCTGGGCCAACGGCCAGTTCGGGGGCGACGAGGCCAAGATCGAGGAATACGTCAAGGCGCTCTACCAGCACGTACCCGTGCTCGATACCGGCGCCCGCGGCTCGACCGTGACCTTCGCGCAGAAGGAGTTGGGCGATGTCCTGCTCGCCTGGGAGAACGAGGCCTATCTCGTGCTCGACGAATTCGGGGCCGACAATTTCGATATAGTCATCCCGCCGCAATCGATCCTGGCCGAGCCGCCGGTGGCGATCGTGGATAGCAATGTCGACAAGCACGGCACGCGTGAACTGGCCCAGGCCTATCTCGAATATCTCTATTCGCCCGAGGGCCAGACCATTGCCGCAAAGAACCATTACCGTCCGTCCAAGCCTGAGCTGGTAACGGACCAGGCGCTGGTGGAAGCCTTCCCAAAGATCAAGCTGGTCACTATTGATGATCCGATCTTTGGCGGCTGGAAAGTAGCGCAGCCCAAGCATTTCGGGGACGGTGGGATCTTTGACAAGCTCTACACACCCGGCCAGTAAGGCGAAAAACCAGCCCGCGCGAGCGGGCTGGTCCTTCGTCAAGCCGAGCGTCGTCCCGGGCTTCGGCCTCACGTTCGGGTATACGCTCCTTTACCTCTCGATCATCGTCCTGATCCCGATTGCGGCCTTGTTCTTCAAGGCCTTTTCCTTGTCGCCCGAGAGGCTGATCGAAATCGCCACCGACCGGCGCACCGTGGCCGCGCTCTGGGTGAGTTTCGGCTCGTCCTTCATCGCGGCCCTGGTCAACGTCGTCTTCGGCGTCATCGTGGCCTGGGTGCTGGTGCGCTATCGCTTTCCGGGCCGGCGGCTGCTCGATGCCATTGTCGACCTGCCATTCGCGCTGCCGACGGCGGTGGCCGGCATTGCGCTATCGACGCTTTATGCCCCCAAGGGCTGGGTCGGCGCGCTCTTTGCCCCGCAGGGCGCGATCGGGCGGCTCTTTGCCGATGGCTCCTGGTGGGCCGATCATTTCGGGCCCTGGACAATCAAGATCGCCTATACCCCGGCAGGCATCACCATCGCGCTGATCTTCATCGGCCTGCCCTTCGTCGTGCGCACGGTGCAGCCGATCCTCGAGGAATTCGAGCAGGAGCTTGAAGAGGCGGCCGCGACACTCGGGGCCACGCGCCTCCAGACCATCAGGCACGTCATCATGCCGCGCCTGACGCCGGCCGTGCTGACAGGCTTCGCGCTCGCCTTCGCGCGCGCGGTGGGAGAATACGGCTCGGTCATCTTCATTGCCGGAAATATCCCCTACGTCTCCGAGATCGCGCCGCTGCTCATCGTCATCCGGCTCGAGGAATTCGACCAGCCGGCGGCTTCGACCATCGCGGTCATCATGCTGGTGATCGCCTTTGCCATGCTGCTGGTCATCAACCTGATCCAGGCCTGGAGCCGCAGGAGGTTTGGCGATGGTGTATGACAGCCGCCCCGCCCCCGCCGCGCCCGATATTCACTCGGGCGCCACCACCGAGCGCCTCTGGGTGCGCATGGTGCTCGTCGCCCTTGCCGTCGTCTTCATGGCGCTGGTGCTGGTCATGCCGCTGGTGCTGGTCTTCAGCGAGGCCTTCCGCAAGGGAGCCGAGTTCTTCTTCAAGTCGCTGTCCCAGCGCGATGCCGTGACGGCGATCCAGCTCACGCTGACCGTGGCCGCCATCGCCGTGCCGCTCAATCTCGTCTTCGGGGTGGCGGCCTCCTGGGCCATCGCCAAGTTCGAGTTCAAGGGCAAGGCCTTCCTCATCACCCTTATCGACCTGCCATTCTCGGTCTCCCCGGTGGTGTCGGGCCTCGTCTATGTCCTGCTTTTCGGTGCGCAGGGCTATTTCGGACCCTGGCTCAAGGCCAACGATATCGAGATCATCTTCGCCGTGCCCGGCATTGTGCTGGCCACGATCTTCGTCACCTTCCCCTTCGTCGCGCGCGAGCTCATCCCGCTCATGCAGGTGCAGGGCAATGGCGACGAGGAAGCGGCGCTGTCGCTGGGTGCCAATGGCTGGCAGACCTTCTGGCATGTGACGCTGCCCAACATCAAATGGGGCCTGCTCTACGGCGTGCTGCTCTGCAATGCCCGCGCCATGGGCGAATTCGGCGCCGTGTCGGTGGTGTCCGGCCATATCCGCGGCAAGACCACGACGATGCCGCTCCACATCGAGATTCTCTACAACGAATACAATTTCGCCGGCGCCTTCGCCGTGGCTTCGCTGCTCGCCATGCTCGCGCTCGTCACCCTTATCATCAAGACTGTCCTTGAGTTGCGCTTCGGCGACGAACTCGCGGCGACCCGACGGCACTAAAGGGAAGTTATGGAAGACATTTCCGTCCGCCACGTCCGCAAGGAATTTTCGCGCTACCCTGCGCTCAACGATGTGTCGCTCGATATCAAGGGTGGCGAGCTCATTGCGCTGCTCGGGCCTTCCGGCTCGGGCAAGACCACGCTCCTGCGTCTCATTGCCGGGCTCGAAAGCCCCACGGCGGGCCAGATCTTCTTCGGCGACGAGGATGCCTCGGCCAAGACCGTGCAGGATCGCAATGTCGGCTTCGTCTTCCAGGCCTATGCGCTTTTCCGCAACATGACGGTGCTCGACAACATCTCCTTCGGCCTGCGCATGCGGCCGCGCCAGACACGCCCACCCAAGGCGGAAATCCGGCGGCGGGCGATGGAACTGCTCGATCTCGTCCAGCTCTCCGGCCTCGACAAGCGCTATCCCCAGCAGCTCTCGGGCGGCCAGCGCCAGCGCGTGGCCCTTGCCCGGGCGCTGGCCATCGAGCCGCGCGTGCTGCTGCTCGACGAGCCCTTCGGCGCGCTCGATGCGCAGGTGCGCAAGGAGTTGCGCAAATGGCTGCGAGAAATCCACGATCGCACCGGACACACCACGGTCTTCGTCACCCACGACCAGGAAGAGGCGCTCGAACTTGCCGATCGGCTGGTGGTGATGAGCCAGGGCAATATCGAGCAGGTGGGCACGCCCGACGAGGTCTATGATCGACCGAACTCGCCCTTCGTGTTTTCCTTCATCGGCGAATCAAGCGCCTTGCCGGTGACGGTCGAGAACAACGAACTCTGGGTCGGCGGCCGCGCCATCGGCCTTGCCGCGCCTGAAACCGAGGAGGGCGTAGCCCGCCTCTATTTCCGCCCGCACGATGTCGAACTCGTCGAGAGCGATGCCTGCATGGTGGGCGTCGTGGTTTCAAGCCGCCGCGTTGGCGGCACACGGCGCGTCGAGCTGGAAATCGGCGGGGACCAGGGGCTTGTGGAGATCGATCTGCCGTTCGACCACCCGGCAGGGGAAAAGAGCCGGATCGCATTCCGGCCCAAACGCTGGCGGCTTTATCCGGTCGCGGGGGAAAGTGTCGGCTCGGTTCGATCTTAGCCGGCGAATTTGAGGAGTCTTAACTCCCGGCCGCTAGCTTGATGGCTTTCCAAGCCCAAGCGTCGCGGCCGATGATAATTACTTGTCCCCATTGCCAGACTCGCTACCAGATCGCGCTCGAAACGATCGGCTCGGCCGGTCGCAAGGTGCAGTGCGCCAATTGTGGCGAAGCCTGGCAGGCAGCGCCCGAATTCCCCAAGCCTCGCCCCAAGCCTACCCTGGTGCAGCCGGGCGAGGAGTATCCGGACGATAAGCTCTTCGATGATGATGACGAAGCCGTGCTCGACGCCGAATTCGCGGCGCAGGAACGGCGCGCCGCGCAGGAGCAGCAGCCAGGCGTCATGGCCCGGGCCGCGGAAGACGATTTCGTCGATGTCGATGGCGAAGTGATCGAGACCGAATCGGTTCCCGCCACTGCCTCGCCGCGCCCGCGGGTCGATCCCGCGCTGGCCCGCAAGCAACAGCGCGCCTTCTTCCGGCGGCAGAATGCCCGCGTGCGGCAATTGCCGCTGGCGCGCGTCCGGCGCACGGCGCGCATCCTCGTCGCGGCCGCCCTTCTCCTGCTGCTCGGAGGCGGCGTTTTCTTCCGCACCGAAATCGTGCGGCAATTGCCGGCCCTGGCCGGGCTCTATGAAAGCGTGGGGCTGGGGGTCAACGTCGTGGGCCTCGAAATCCGCGACCTCAAGACCATGCGCAGCCAGCGTGCCGGCAACGATATTCTTTCGATCGAGGCACGGATCTATTCGGTCGCGAACCGCATCGTACGGGTGCCCTCGGTCGTGGTGACGTTGCTCGATGCGAGCGGCGGGGCGCTCTACGAGTGGAGCGTGGCGCCGCAGGCGAACGATCTCAAGCCGGGAGAAGTCGTCGACTTCTCGACCGAACTACCAAAACCGCCGGTCGGGGCCGCGGGGGTCAGGCTGACCTTCGCTTCGAGCCGGGGGCAAAGCCAGGTCGCGATAGCGACTGCAAACAATCAAGACAGTGAGACGCAGTGATGGCCCGTATTCTTGTTGCGGAAGATGACGACAACGTACGCCAGTTCGTGGTGCGGGCGCTTGAGCTCAAGGGCCACGAGGTAGTCTTTGCCGAAGACGGCGGGCTGGCTGCCGAGGCGATGGCCGAGCATGACGGCGATTTCGAGCTGCTGCTCTCCGACATCAAGATGCCGGTGATGGATGGCATCGCGCTAGCCCTCTCGGTGGGCGCCGCCTATCCCGAAATCACTATCCTCCTCATGACCGGCTTCGCCGACCAGCGCGAGCGCGCGCATGGCCTGGAAGCCCTTATCTACGACGTCATTCCCAAGCCCTTCAGCCTCCAGATGCTGATGGACAAGGTCGATGATGCGCTCGCCGGCCGTCCGGCCGAGATCGTATCGCTGGCCAAGCAGGCGATGAACGGCGGCTGATCATCCGTGAGCAAGCCCGGGCCCGGCATGGTCATGTTGTCCGCGGCGTTGTCCGCCGCGACGCTCGGCCTGGGCGCATTATGTTTCCATCTGGCTTTCGACACCATGGATGTGGGCCGCAGCCTTGCCGCCGAAGGCGTCGAGACCGCAGCGACGATCGAAGCCCTGTCGCTAAAAACCAATGTGGTGAGCCGGTTTCCTACCCAGGAAGCCATTCCTGAATACGATCTGACATATTTGTACTTCGATGGGTCTGGCCGGGCTTGGGGGGCGACCCGGCGAATGTCCTTCCCGTACCTCCCTGCGCCGAAGGTCGGCGGCACCATCTACGTGCGCTACCTGCCGTCCAGGCCAGAGGTCCACGAGCTGAGCCGCGGCACTGTGGCATCGAGCGCGATGTCGGTGCTCCTGATCGCTGTGCTAAGTACCGCTTTCGGAATCGCCGTGCTCGCATACCTCTTGTGGCAGCTCGTCCTGCGCCGGCGTCTGGAGAGACTATTTCAGGAGTGACCTCATGGTCGCCGCTTTTGCGCAATTGCTGGCCTGCCAATTGGCCGGCGAGATCACCACCCGTTCCCTCAATCTGCCGGTGCCCGGGCCGGTCCTCGGGCTCGTCTTCATGGCGGTGATCCTGCTGGTTCGCGCGCAATGGCGCGATACCAGCGAGGAATTGCCGGTCGAGCGGACGGCCGCGGCCATCCTCGCCAATCTGGGCCTGCTCTTCGTGCCCGCGGGCGTCGGCGTGCTCCAGCAATTGGGGCTGCTCTCGAGCCATGCCGTCGGCATCGCGCTCACCGTCGTGCTCTCGACGCTCCTGACGCTGCTTTCGACGGTCGGCACGTTCCTGCTGGTCAAGAAGGTGCTGGCATGAACCAGGAACCGTTTTCGCTCTGGGTCTATCTTTCTTCCCAGCCGCTGCTCTGGCTGGTGGTGACGCTCTGGGCCTGGGTGGCCGCCGATCGCATCGCGCTCCTTGCGCGGCGGGCGCCGATCGTCAATCCGGTGCTGATCGCCATCCTCATCGTCAGCGCCATCCTCGCGGCGACCAGCACGCCGTACGCCGTCTATTTCGAAGGCGCGCAGTTCGTGCACTTCCTGCTCGGCGCCGCCACGGTGTCGATCGCCATTCCGCTGGTCCGCAACCGCTCGGTCGTGCGCGCCAATCTCCTGCCGCTGCTGGCGGCACTGATCGTCGGCTCGATGGTCGCCATCATTTCGGTCATCGTACTCGGGCGAATTTTCGGCCTGCCGCATGACGTGCTGGTCGCCATGGCGCCCAAGTCGGTGACCGCGCCGGTCGCCATGGGTATTGCCGAAAAGCTGGGCGGCGAGCCGTCGCTGACCGCAGTGCTCGTCATCCTCACCGGCGTCCTCGGCGCCGTGGTCGTGACCCCGCTGATGAACGCCTTCCGCATCCGCGACTATGCTGCCCGCGGCTTCGCAGTTGGCCTTGCCTCCCACGGCATCGGCACGGCCCGAGCCTTCGTCGTCGACCCGCTGGCCGGTACCTTTGCCGGCATCGCCATGGGCCTCAACGCCATCCTTACCTCAATCCTGACCCCGATCCTCGTCCACTGGCTGCTTTAGGGCAGCCGGCAGCGGATCACAGCCAGTCGGGGACGCTGTCGAGCGCGATGAGGTCTTCGATGGTCCGGCGGGGGCGGATGACATGCCAGCGGTCGCCATCCACCAACACTTCGGGCACGAGGGCGCGGGTGTTGTAGGTGGAGGCCATGACCGCGCCATAGGCGCCGGCCGACATCACTGCCAGGAGGTCGCCTTCGGTGACGCCGGCCATCTTGCGGCCGAGCGCCAGGTAGTCGCCCGTCTCGCAGACCGGGCCGACAATATCGGCGGTGATCTGAGGCAGGTTGGATTGCTGCACCGGCACCACGTCGTGATGAGCCTCGTAGAGGGTCGGGCGGATAAGGTCGTTCATCGCCGCATCGACGATCACGAAGGTCTTCTGGCCTTCCTTGACGTACTCGACCTTGGTCACCAGCACGCCGGCATTGCCCACGATGAGGCGGCCCGGCTCGATGACCAGGGTGGCGCCGAGATCGCCGAGCTTTTCGCGCACGATCCTGGCATAGGCGCGCGGATCGGGCGGAGCGTCTTCATCCTGGTAATAGGGAATGCCCAGGCCACCGCCGACGTCGACATGGCTGATCTTGTGGCCGTCGGCGCGCAGGTTGCGCACCAGTTCGGCGAGGAGCGTAAAGGCATCCGCAAAGGGCGCCAGGTCCGTGATCTGGCTGCCGATATGCATGTCCACGCCCACCGCCTCGATGTTCTTGAGGTCGGCGATGCGGTTATAGACTTCCTGGGCACGTGCAAAAGGGATGCCGAACTTGTTCTCGGACTTGCCGGTCGAGATCTTGGCGTGGGTCTTGGCATCGACATCGGGGTTGATGCGCACCGAGACGCGGGCCGTCTTGCCCATGTCACCGGCGATCATGTCTAGGCGTTCGAGTTCGGGCTCGCTCTCGACGTTGAAGCAATAGATGCCCAGCTCCAGCCCGCGGCGCATCTCGGCCACCGTCTTGCCGACGCCGGAGAACACCACCTTGTTAGCCGGGATGCCGGCGGCAATAGCGCGTTCCAGCTCGCCACCCGAGACCACGTCGGCGCCGACGCCGAGCTTGGCCATGAGCTTGAGCACCGCCTGGTTGGAATTGGCCTTCATCGCATAGGCGAGGAGCATCGGTATGCCCTCGAAGGCTTCCTGCATCACGCGCACGTGGCGACGCAGGGTTGCCGCCGAATAGACGTAGAACGGCGTGCCGACCTTGGCGGCAAGCTCGGGCATGGGCACGTCCTCAGCGTAAAGCACGCCGTCGCGGGTCTCGAAGTGGTGCATCTCTTGCTGCTTTTCTTACTCGACGCCGCCGTCGCCGTGGCCGGAGGCTGACTTGGTCTTGCGGGGTTCGGTCTTTTCGCCGGTCAGCGCCTGTTTCCAGCGTGCCGCCTGGGCCAGCACGTTGTCGGGCGCGGTGCCGCCATAGCTTTTGCGCGAGCGCACCGAGCTTTCGACAGAAAGCACCTTGTGGATGCGGCTATCGATGCGCGGATCGATGGTCTTGAAATCCTCGATGGTGAGGCCATCGAGCTGCACGCCCTTCTTCTCGGCCAGAGCCACGACCTGGCCCGTAATGTGGTGGGCGTCGCGGAAGGGCACATTGGCCTCGCGCACCAGCCAATCGGCGATGTCGGTAGCGGTGGCGAAGCCCGAGGAGGCGGCTGCGTGCATGCGCTCGCGGTTGACCGTCAGGTCGCCGATCATGCCCGTCATGGCCGCCAGCGACAGCGAGAGGGCATCAAGGGCGTCGAAGGTGACTTCCTTGTCTTCCTGCATGTCCTTGGAATAGGCGAGCGGCAGGCCCTTCATCACGACAAGCAGGCTGGTGAGCGAACCGAGGATACGGCCGATCTTGGCGCGGATGAGCTCGGCGGCATCTGGGTTGCGCTTCTGCGGCATGATCGAGGAGCCGGTGGTGAACTTGTCCGAGAGGCGGACGAAGTTGAACTGGGCAGAGCTCCAGATCACCAGTTCTTCGGCAAAGCGCGAGAGGTGCACCGCGCAGATGGCGGCGGCCGAGAGGGTTTCGAGGGCGAAATCGCGGTCCGAGACGGCGTCGAGGGAATTGGCGGTCGGGCGGTCGAACCCGAGAGCCTGCGCCGTCATATGCCGGTCGATGGGGAAGGAGGTGCCGGCCAGGGCCGCCGAGCCCAGCGGGCTCTCATTGAGGCGCTTGCGGGCATCCGCGAGGCGACCGGCATCGCGGCCGAGCATCTCGACATAGGCGAGAAGGTGATGACCGAAGGTCACCGGCTGGGCGCTCTGCAGGTGCGTGAAGCCGGGCATGATGGTTTCGGCTTCTTCCTCGGCGCGCTTGACCAGTGCCAGCTGCAGCGTCCCGATCTGGGCGGCGAGGGTGTCGATGGAATCGCGCACATAGAGGCGGAAGTCGGTGGCGACCTGGTCGTTGCGCGAGCGGGCCGTGTGGAGGCGCCCGGCGGCATCGCCGATCATTTCCTTGAGGCGACTCTCGACATTCATATGGATGTCTTCGAGTGCACGCGAAAAGTTGAACGCGCCACCCTCGATCTCGGCGAGCACCTGCTCTAAGCCAGCCACGATCGCGTCGCGATCGGCCTGCGTCAGAATGCCGGTTTCGGCCAGCATTCGGGCGTGAGCGATTGACCCGGCGATGTCCTGCCGGTAGAGCCGCTGGTCAAAGCCGATCGAGGCGTTGATCTCTTCCATGATGGCATCGGGGCCCGAAGAGAACCGGCCACCCCACATACGATTGCTCATCACTAGTCCTCTGGAGTCGTTCATGAGTGAAAGCGCGCCCGGAACCCCCAAGAAGCGGTTCCCCCGTCTGGTATTGAGCATGGGACTGGTCGCAGCGGCGCTAGCTATAGCGGTCGGGGTTTGGGTTAGCAATGGCTCGACCCAGGCCAAGGAATGCCCGGTCAACAAGGAAGCGCTGGCCAAGATCGATGCCGCCGCAGTCGGCGAGTTGGCTGCGCTCAATCCGTCGCCGCAGGCGCGCAGCTATGCCGACATGGCCTTCCAGGACAAGGACGGCAATCCCAGGACCATCGCGGATTTCAAGGGCAAGACGCTGCTGGTCAATTTCTGGGCCTCCTGGTGCATACCCTGCCGCGAGGAAATGCCGGCCCTCAACAATCTCGCCGCCCAGTACAACGATGCCGGGTTCGAGGTGCTGCCGATCAATCTGGACATCGGTACCGAAGGCCTGGGCAAGGCCCAGAAGTTCCTCGATGAAGGCCAGTGGGCGCATCTTCCGCTCTATGCCGATCCGAGCTTCAAGGTCTTCGATCGCCTCAAGACCCAGGGCGTTGCCATCGGCCTGCCCGCCACGCTCCTTCTCGACGAGAACGGCTGCGAAATGGCCGTGCTCCAGGGCCCGGCCCATTGGGATACACCCGATGGCGGCCGCGTGATCGAGGCGCTGAAGAGCCTGCTGAGCATCTAGGCCGAGGCGTCAGCAACAGACAAAAAACATCCCCGGCGGCGCCCAGCCTTCGGGGATTTTTCATGCCGGTCGCAGCTTTCGGTTAGGGTCCGTACTCAATTGCGATGGCCGCCCCACGATCGGACTTCCCCGGACTTGATCCGGGGCCCATTGCCATTCTCCACTCGAGTGGAGGAATCCGTGGGCCCCGGCTCTGCGGCCGGGGAAGTTCAGTGGTTGTGGCGCGGCAGACGGACAGCGCTTCCGTTGGAATCGGATGGGGAAATAAGCGCTCTGGGGGCGCCGGGACTTATTGAGTACGGACGCCTAGGCGAGCTTGTCGACCTGCTGGCCGGTGCCCTCGGCCGGCGCCGATTGCACCGCCTGGGTCACCATTTCCACCAGGCTCATGTCCATTTCCTGCTGCTTCCTGAGCAGGGCGACCTGCATCATGAGCTGAGTACGGTCCATGACCATGCGGACGGCGGTGGATGAAATATTGGTCTCCATGCGCGGCAAGATACGCCTCGCCGGTAAACAAAGCCTAAGGCGCGCTGCGGTAGTGATAGTGATAGAGGTCGCGCGTGAAGCCCAGCCGCTCGTAGAGTGCGCGCGCCGGCAGGTTGTCGGTCACCACCTGGAGGCAGGCCGCCTCGGCTCCTTCGCCTGCCGCCCAGTGCATCAGCGCTGCAACCACGGC
Organism: Paradevosia shaoguanensis; assembly: GCF_016801025.1. Classification (GTDB taxonomy): domain Bacteria; phylum Pseudomonadota; class Alphaproteobacteria; order Rhizobiales; family Devosiaceae; genus Paradevosia; species Paradevosia shaoguanensis. The sequence continues at coordinate 2,266,273 of NZ_CP068983.1, forward strand.
ATTGCCCATGCCCTGCCGGCGCTGGTCGGGCACCGTGGCCACCGATTCCACCACCAGCAGCCCATCGTGGATGACGCCATAGGCATGCGCGCAGACGCGGCCGTCACGCCGGATCGAGGCGAAGCGATGGGGCGGAACGATGGTCTGGAGCATGCGCAGATAGACCGCCATGCTCTCGTCGGTATGGACACCGCCCTCGCGGAAAGCCTGCAGCCAGGCTTCGTCGGCGGCATGGCTCAGTTCCACATCGGCGGGTTCGCCCGGCAGCGTCGAGAAATCGGCGATGAGCGTCGTCACGTCGCTGCTGAATTGGAAGCCGCGCGCTTCCAGTTCAGCATCGATCTCTGAGGCCATGTCCGGCAGGCGGAAGATGAGCGGTCGCCCCAGCGAGGCGTAGAGCTTTGCGGCGGCCGGAATGATGCGCGTGGCCGCGGCGCGCTCGCCGCGCAGCGGGTTGACGGTATTGGTGCGCCGGGTGATGCCGCCCGAAAAGCGCAGGATCCAGCCGTCCAGGAGCATCTGCCGCGGCGAGGGCCAGGCATTGTGGCAGGCTTCCTCAACGCGCCATTGCAGCTCGATGTCGCTCACCGCGGCAGGCTCCCGCCCCAGAGCGGCACGTCGCGGCGTTTGAGGATGGTGGCAAGGATCGCGCCGGCCATCACCCCGCCCAGATGCGCCCACCAGGCGATTGGTTCGGCCGAGCCGATAAGCAGGTAGAAGACCTGCAGCAGCACCCAGACGCCCAGCATCCAGAAAGCGGGCAGGGGCAGCGGGATCGGAATCCAGATGCGCGCGATGACGATAACCCGGGCATGGGGGAAGAGCACGATATAGGCGCCCATGACGCCCGCCACCGCGCCCGAGGCGCCGATCAGCGGGCCGTTCCCCATGGGGTTGAAGGCCAGGTAGATGAGCGCGGCCAGCGCCGCGCAGGCGAGGTAGAAGACGATGTAGCGCACATGCCCCATCGCATCCTCGATATTGTCCCCGAAGATCCAGAGGAACAGCATGTTGGAGAGGAGGTGCAGCCAGTCGATATGGAGGAAGGCGTAGGTCTCGAGGTTCGCCCAGGTCGGCAGCCAGGCGAGCGGCGCCGCCACGAGGCCCCGCACCACGATGGGGATCATGCCGTATTCGATGGTCGCCGTCTCGAAGGCTTCCTTGGGCAGCGTCACCGTCACGAGGAAGACGAGGATATTGAGGGCGATCAGCCCATAGGTCACCACGGCATATTTGATGTGCCGCTTGGGGTTTTCGTCGAAAATGGGGACGAACATCAGCTAACCCCTCGGGCGTCGGGTCGGGCGGCGGCCGGCAGAGGGGAAAAGCGCAAGCTCAGCTCCCGTTCTTGTTGGTCTGGGTATAGCGGCCCGGCGTCCAGAGCACGTCCTTGGCGCCATTGGCATTGGCGACGCGCGCCAGCACGAACAGCAGGTCGGAGAGCCGGTTGATATAGCGCAGCACCTCGGCGTTGATGTCGCTTTCTTCCGAAATCAGCTCCACCACCAGTCGCTCGGCGCGGCGCGCGACGGTACGCGCGATGTGGAGTTCGGCCGCCAGGGGCGTGCCCCCCGGCAACACGAAGCTGGTCAGCGGGGCGAGCCCGTCGTTGAAATGGTCGATCTGCTTTTCCAGCCATTCGGTCTGGGCGGCAGTGATGCGCAGAGATTTTTCGTCCGGCCCATCCTCGCCGGGAGTGGCGAGGTCCGAGCCGAGGTCGAAGAGGTCATTCTGCACGCGTGCCAGGACCGTATCGATCTTGGGCATGGACTGGGTGCCCGTGCGGGCGAGCCCGATCAGCGAATTGGCCTCGTCGATCGTGCCGAAGGCCTCGATCCTGAGGTCCGCCTTGGAGCGGCGGGGGCCGCGCACGAGGCCGGTCGTGCCGTCGTCGCCGGTCTTGGTGTAGATCTTGTTGAGCTTGACCATCACGCCCTCCGGCAAATCAACGGGAAGAGACTAATCGAGGCTCGCGCGCTTGGCGATGCGCCTCAGCTGCGCGTGCCGAACACGTACATGGCGATGACGATCAGCACGACCACGATCGCCTGGGCGATGACGCGGGCGCGCATGAGCTTCTGGCTCATGTTCGGATCGCCGCCGCGGAACATGTTGACGATACCCCAGCCGAGAATGAACGCGACTACGGCAAGGCCGATGAAGATGAGGATATTGTAAGCGCCTTGCATGCTAACCTTTCGGCTTGGCGACATAGGCAGAGAGGGCTGCGCCAAGCGCGTCATAGATGGCACGAATCCGCCTGCTGGTGAACAATTCCCTGTGGGTGGTGAGCCAGACTTCGAGCGCGGGTATCTGCAATTGCGGCAGCAGCGCGCGCATGCCCGGCGTCGTTTCCACCAGTCCCTGCTGGGCAAAGGCGATGCCCAGTCCGGCGCGCGCCAATTGCCAGGCGAGGGGCTGGTCGTCGGTGCGCAGGCGGAAGTCGTCGCGGGTCAGGGCGAAGCCCATGCCGCTGGCCGCGCGGATCAAGAGGTCCGAGCGGTCGAGCCCGATGAGGTCGTGCCCGTAAAGCTCCTCGGTGGTCTGCGGCGTGCCGCGGCGCGCCAGGTAGCTTTCATGGGCGCAGCAGACGATGGGCAGTTCGCCCAGCTTGCGCGTCACCAGTTCGAGCTGGGTGGGGCGGAACATGCGAATGGCGATATCGGCCTCGCGCAGCAGCAGGTTTTCGGCCGAATCGGTGGGCACGATCTCGATGGCGATGTCGGGAAACTGCGCCCTGATCGGCACCAGAAGCTGTGGCAGCACGAAGTGCGAGACGACCTCGCTCGCCGTGATCCGCACGGTGCCGTTGAGCCCCGGCTGCGCGCCCTCGGCCATCAGCGCCGCTTCGGCCAGCGCGCGTTGGGCGCCACGCACGGGCTCGTAGAGCCGCAGCGCCGTTTCCGTGGGCTTGAAGCCGGTCAGCGTGCGTTCGAAAAGCACCACGCCGAGGCTCTGCTCCAGGGCCTCGACATGGCGGCCCAGCGTCGGCTGGCTCAACCCGAGCTCGCGGGCCGCCGCCGAGAGGGAGCCGGTTTCGACCACCGCTGCGAAGCTGCGCCAGAGCGACCAATCCGGATCATTCATTTTTGAATGTCAAATCTGCTAGTTTGAGGAATTCATCAACAATCATGAATGAGAGATGTTGTGTCCGTCAACCACGGAGATTTCATCATGTCGAGCAAGGGCAAGGTTACCGTTCTCGGGATCAACGGCCATATCGGCCAGCATGCGGCGCGCGCTTTCCTCGATGCGGGCTGGGAGGTGAGCGGGTTCGGGCGCTCCAACAAGCACCCGCTGAACGGCATCCGCTTCATCAAGGGCGATGCCGAGAGCGTCGAGGACATGGCGGCGGCCGTCGGCGATGCCGATGTCGTCGTCAACGCGCTCAACCTCCCCTATGACAAATGGGATCACGGCCGCAAGGAAGCGCAGATCGCCCGGGTGATCGCCGCCATGGGCACGGCCGGCAAGACCCTCCTCTTTCCGGGCAACATCTACAATTACGCCGCCAGCGATCGCTATGTGACGCCCGATCTGCCCCAGCATCCCCAGACCGAGCGCGGGGCCATCCGCGTGCGGGCCGAGGCCATGCTCGAGGCCGCGGCCGAGCGTGGCGACATGCAGGTGCTCATCATCCGCGCCGGCGATTTCTTCGCCGCCAACAATGATTTCGACTATTTCGACCAGGCAATCCTGCGCGAGGCCGGCAAGCATCGCGTGGCCATTCCCGGGGCGCCCGCGATCGGTCATAGCTGGGCCTATCTCCCCGATCTCGGCCGCGCCTTCGAGAAGGTGGCTTCGGTGCGCGCCTCGCTCGGCCAGTTCGAGAACCTCCACTTTGCCGGCCACTTCGTCACCCATGGCGAGCTGGTCGAGGCGGTCAAGGCGGCCGCGCCCGTGCCGCTCAAGACGGTGCCGTTCCCCTGGCTGATGATCCGCGTCGTCGGGCTCGCCATGCCGGTCATGCGCGAAGTCGCCAAGATGCGCTACCTTTGGGACAACACGATGGAGCTCAGGGACGAGCGCCTGTCCGCCATCCTCGGCCCGAATTTCGGCACCCCGTTCGAGGAGGCCGTTGCGGCCGCTGTCGCCCCGTTCTTCGCCGACAAGCGGCAGGCCGCCTGAGGCGAGGGAGGGAGCGCGAGGTTGACCGCGCTCCCTCACGCAAAGCCGAGATGGCGTCTCACATCGTCAGCCGACCAGCCTGCGGTGCGCAATGCCCGCAGGCTTTCCGACTCGCGCGATTTGGAGAGCTTCTTGCCCTCCTCATCGAGAATGAGCTCGTGGAAGGTATAGATGGGCGAGGCGAGGCCGAGCAGGGCCTGCAGCAGGACGTGGAAGTCTGTCGCCGCCTCCATGTCCCTGCCACGTGTCACATGGGTGATGCCCTGCGCGTCGTCGTCGATGACGACGCTCAGGTGATAGCTCGTCGGCGTGCCCTTGCGCTGCAGCACCACGTCACCCCAGAGTTCGGGATGCGCCACGCGGGTTTCGACGGAAGCCGTCACGTCCGGTTGCGCGACGCGAAAGTGCAATGGCCCGGCCAGCGCGATGGCGCGGTCGGATTTCAGCCGATACTGCACGGGATCGCCCCGCTCCAACCGCTCAGTGATTTCAACGTCCGAGAGATGCCGGCACGTCCCCGGATAAAGCGGCGCCCCATCCGGGTCGCGCGCGGTGGCGGCGGCGGCGATCTCGCTGCGCGAGCAGAAGCAGGGATAGAGCAGGTTACGCGCGGCCAGTTCCGCCGCCTTATGCGCATAGGTCGGGAAACGTGTCGATTGATAGAGCACCGGCTCGGGCCAGGAGAGGCCGAGCCAGGCGAGGTCCTCCATGATGGCGTCAGCAAATTCGGGTTTACAGCGCGTGACGTCGGTGTCCTCGATCCGCAGCAGAGCCACCCCGCCAATCTCGGCGGCGGCACGCCAGGTGAAGAGCGCCGAATAGGCGTGACCCAGATGCAGATGGCCATTGGGGCTTGGCGCGAAGCGCAAGATCGGTTGAGATGACACGTGCCTTACCCTATCGCCCAGTTCCAGCAATGACGGTCCCGCTACCCTTGGAAGAACGGCTCGATTCTGTCGAGACGCTGGAGCGTCACCTGGCGCGCCTGCTCGAGATAGACCCGCGCCTGCATCCGGTAGCCGAGACCGCCGGCGCCTTCCCGCTGCGCATCAACCCGCCCGGCTTTGCCGGCATGGCCAAGATCATCATCGGCCAGCAGGTGTCGGTGGCGAGTGCACGGGCGATCTGGTCGCGGTTCGAACTCGTGCCCGGCGCGCTCGAGGCGTCGAGCTATGCCGCGCTCTCTGAGCAGGACATCGAAGGCGTCGGCCTTTCGGGGTTCAAGAAGCGGACGATCCGAGCCATCGCCGAGGCAGTGGCCGCGGGCGATCTCGATTTCGAGCGGCTGCCGTCCCTCTCCGCCGACGAAGCGGTTGCCGAACTCACCCGCCACAAGGGCATCGGTCCCTGGACGGCCGAGGTCTATCTCATGTTCTGCGCCGCCCATCCCGATGTCTTCCCGGCCGGCGATCTGGCGCTGCAGAAGGCGGTGGGGCAGGGGCTGGGGCTTGCCGAGCGGCCGCCCGCCAGGCAATTGGTCGAAATCGCGCGGGCCTGGGCTCCACATCGGGCAACGGCCGCTTTACTGTTCTGGCGCTATTTCGCGGTCATGCGCGACAGAGAGGGCATTTTGCTATGACGACACTTTCCGGACCCATGCTCGCCCCGTTCTCGGGCGGCAAGCCCAGGCAGATCGTGGTGCTGCTGCATGGCTACGGTTCGGATGGTTCCGACCTCATCGCGCTGGCCTCGCACTGGCAGCAGCTCCTGCCCGATGCGCTCTTCGTCTCGCCCAACGGACCTGAGGTCGCACGCGGCAATCCCGCCGGCTACCAATGGTTCGCGCTCGATCTCGATCGCGTCGAGAGCCGCGCGGCGGGACTGCCCACGGCGCGTCCGGTGGTCGTAGAATTCCTCAAGGCGCTCTGGGCGCAGACCGGGCTTTCGGCCAGGGACACGCTGCTCGTCGGCTTCAGCCAGGGCGCGATGATGGCGCTGCATGTGGGCACGTCGCTCGATGAGCCGCTGATGGGCGTCATCGCCTTTTCCGGCGCCTTCGTTCCACCCGAAGGATTCTACGACGGCAGCAAGGCGCGCCCGCCGGTCTGCCTCGTCCATGGCGACATGGATTCGGTGGTCGATCCGGCACTGAGCGCGGAGGCCGCCGAGGCGTTGCGCAAGGCCGGGTTCGAGGTGAGCTATCATGTCGATCACGGCGTGGGCCACGGCATCTCGCCCGATGGGCTGGCCTTTGCCAGCGCCTTCATCGAAGGCGTCACGGCCACGCTCTGATCGGCGAAAGTCGCGCTTTCCTGCTTCACAGCGGCGTCACAAAGGGCATACATTATTGACGTTATGGACGTCAGTGATTCCGGTTCCGGGAGCCTCGAGTGACCATACATGTGTCGCCTGAGTCCTGTCCCGCGCTCGTACTGAACGCCGATTTTCGGCCGCTCAGCTACTATCCCCTCTCGCTTTGGTCTTGGCAGGACGCGATCAAGGCGGTGTGCCTGGACAGGGTCAATATCGTCTCTGAGTACGACCGGGTGGTCAAAAGCCCGAGCTTCGAAATGAAGCTGCCCAGCGTCGTTTCGCTCAAGGACTACATTCGTCCCGCCCGCCATCCGGCCTTCACGCGCTTCAACGTGTTCCTGCGCGATCATTTCCAGTGCCAGTATTGCGGCAGCAGGGATGATCTGACGTTCGACCATGTGCTGCCGCGCTCGAAGGGCGGACGAACCACCTGGGAAAACGTCGTGACGGCCTGCGCGCCCTGCAACTTGCGCAAGGCCAACCGGCTCCCCAGCGAGATCAAGATGTTCCCGCACCAGGTGCCGTACCAGCCATCGGTCCACGACCTGCACAATGCCGGCCGCGCCTTCCCGCCCAACTACCTGCACCGCAGCTGGCTGGACTTTCTCTACTGGGATATCGAGCTCGAGCCTTAGCGTCCGTACTCAATAAGTCCCGGCGCCCGCAGAGCGCTTATCTCCCCATCCGACAGAGTCCAACGGAAGCGCTGTCCGTCGGCCGCGCCACACCCACTGAACTTCCCCGGCCGCAGAGCCGGGGCCCACGGATTGCTCCACTCGAGTGGAGAATGGCAATGGGCCCCGGATCAAGTCCGGGGAAGTCCGGTGGAGGGGCGGCCATCGCAACCTCATCTGCCGGTGCAATTGGGTACGGAGCCTAGGCGCGGCGCCCCTGTGCCTGCTTGATGATCGAGAACACCAGCAGCGCCACGATCACCAGCGATACCAGGGCGTTGTAACCGGCCAGCGAAATGCCGAGGAACCGGAACTGCACCGCGTCGCACGGAATGACGCGGGCCGCATCGATATTGTTGAGATCGTTGAAGCTGATGCCGTCGCCCGTGCCGGTGCACGCGGTCGGGCCCGCCCAGAAGCCCCATTCCACGCCCGCATGGTAGCCGCCCATATAGGTGCTCCACACGAAGATCAGCGCTACGATGCCCATGGCGATGTACCAGACCAGCAGCGGCAGGCGGTTCCATAGCAGCAGCACCAGTGCCAGTATGGGCAGGCCCCAGTAATAGGCGAGGCGCTGTTCGAGGCAGAGTTCGCACGGCACGAGCCCACCGAAAAGCTGGGAGCCCCAGGCGCCGGCAATGGCGGCGAAGCCGAGCACGAAGGCAATGCCTGCGGCGATCTTGTCGGTGGGGAGGGAGCGGGTGGCGGCCATGGGAGACTCGGCTGACTGATGACGCTGGCGCCATTCGATATGCGGGCGCCCTTCTAAATGCCAGCATGCTCAGCGATTTGTGAAGCCCCGAGGGAGGCGAACAGTGTCCGATACCGATGTGATCTTCTGGCGGCGCACCGATATCAGCGGGCTGGAGCGGCTCGCCCTCACGCGCGATGTCGACGGCATCGCGGTGTCCTCCAGCCTCGTCTGCCTGGAAGCGGGCGGCTTCCGCCTCGATCATCACTGGCAGCTCGATCCCAACTGGCGCGCGCAGCGCGTCAGCGTCGAGCGCTGGAATGGCGACGGCCACAGGACGCTCGACCTCGAACGCGCCGGCTCGGGCTGGAAGGTCGACGGCATCGTCCGCCTCGATCTCGAAGGCGTCGAGGAGCCCGATCTTTCGGTCACGCCCTTCTGCAACACCCTTCCCATCCGCCGCCTGTCGCCGGACCCGGCCAGCACTCTCACGCTCGATGTTGCCTTCATCGATGGCCCGACGCTTACCGTCGCGCGTTCCCGACAGCGCTATGGTCGGGTTGGACCGGGCGAGGTGCATTATACCGACCTCGGATTGTCGCAGGGTTTCGAGGCGGATCTGAGCGTCGACGAGGAGGGATTGGTGCTCACCTACCAGCATCTCTTCGAGCGCGTTTTTCAGGGCGACTGAAAATCCTGTCGCTGATCGCCTTGCGCCCGGCTATGAAGCGGCATGAGTGACGTTCCGTTCGAGATTTTCCTCGTGGCCCCTCCAGGCCTCGAGGCCGTGTTGTGCGAAGAGGCGCGCGAGCGCGGTTTTGCCGGGGCCAAGGTCGTTGAAGGCGGCGTGGCCTTCATGGGGCATTGGCCCGATGTCTGGCGGGCCAATCTCGAAATCCGCGGCGCGGGTCGCGTCCTTGCCCGCATCGGCGGCTTCCGCGTCATGCACCTGGCCCAGCTCGACAAGCGCGCGCGGAAGGTCGCCTGGGGTGATGTCCTGCGCCCGGATGTGCCGGTGCGCGTCGAAGCCTCCTGCAAACGCTCGCGCATCTACCATGCCGGCGCCGCCGCCCAGCGCATCGAGACGGCCATCGCCGAAGAATTCGGCGCGCCGATTTCCGCCGACGCCGCAATCACCATCAAGGCGCGAATCGAGGACGATTTCTGCACCATCAGTGTCGATAGCTCCGGCGAGATGCTGCACAAGCGCGGCCACAAGGAAGCGGTCAACCGTGCGCCCATGCGCGAAACCATGGCCGCGCTGTTCCTCCGCCAATGCGGCTATGGCGGGCTCGAACCCGTGCTCGACCCCATGTGCGGCTCGGGCACCTTCGTCATCGAGGCCGCCGAGATTGCTGCCGGCCTCAATCCCGGCCGTGACCGGAGTTTCGCCTTCGAGCAGCTTGCCACCTTCGATGTCGCCGCCTGGCAGAAGCTGCGCGCCGCCCAGCCGGCCGCCACCACGCCATCCTTCCACTTCTTCGGCAGCGATCGCGATGCCGGCGCCATCGAGATGAGCCGCGCCAATGCCGCGCGCGCCGGCGTAAGCGAGTTGACGCAGTTCGTCCAGGCCAAGGTCAGCGAGATCGAACGTCCGGACGGGCCGCCCGGTCTCGTCATCGTCAACCCGCCCTATGGCGCCCGCATCGGCAACAAGAAGCAGCTGGCGCCCCTTTACCAGGCACTCGGCAGGACCCTGAGCGAGCGCTTTTCGGGGTGGCGCGTCGGCATCATCACCACCGATGTCGCTCTCGCCAAGGCAACGGGTCTCCCCTTCAAGCCCAGCCCGCAATCGGTGCTGCATGGCGGCCTGCGCGTCACGCTCTTCGCCACCGACGAGCTCGCCTGAGAATGAGTTGCTACCGGTCAAAACCGGGTCGTCCAGTTCAGGGCTGCCCGCTAGCCAATCGCTGATATTCTCGTTTCAGCGTTGGCAAGATGCAGCCCAATTCCCCGGCAAAGTCGCTCCTCTGGTCTACCCTCGCCGCCCAGTTCTCCGAGCAGATTGCGCTAGCCGCCGGACCCATTGCCGTCGTGGTGATGCTCGGGGGCGGGGCAACCGATACCGGCTTCGTGCAGATGGTTCAGACCTTGCCGTTCCTGTTGCTGTCGCTTCCCGTCGGCGTCCTGGTCGACCGGCTCTCGCGCCGTCGCCTGATGATCTGGGCCGAAGTTCTGCGCGGGGCGACGCTCGGGCTCATCATGCTCGCCCTCGCCACCAATCTCCTCACTGTTCCATTGCTGGCTGCCCTGGGCCTTGTTGGCACCGTGGGCACGCTGATCTTCAGCGTCGCCGCCCCGGCGCTCCTGCCCATGATCGTTCGCCCCGCCGAACTGCCCGTCGTCAATCGCTGGCTGGAGCTGGCGCGCAGCGCCGCCTTCGTTGCCGGCCCGCCGATGGGCGGGGCACTGGTCGGCTGGACCGGCGCATCGCTCGCCTTCCTCGTCGCCATGTCCGCCTCTATCGGCTCGCTCCTGCTGGTCAGCCGCCTTCCCGAGCCCGTCGCTATTGCGCGCCCGCGTCGCCATTTCCTGCAGGAGGTGATCGAGGGCTGCCGGTTCGTGGCGGGCGACAGCCTGCTCCTGCCGATCGCCGCCACCGCGTCGCTCTTCAATGTCGGATGGTTCATCCTTCAGGCGGTGTTCGTGGTTTTCCTCATCAACCATCTGGGCGCTGACGCCGCCATGGTCGGCCTCGTCCTCGGTGTCTACGGCATCGGCATGATTGCCGGCGCCTTCCTCGCCAAGCCGCTGGCGCAATGCCTGCCGCTGGGCGTGCTGATCGCCGTCGGCCCGCTGGGCGGCTTCATAGGCTCGCTGCTGGTCCTCACTTCGGTCGCGTGCCGAGCCTGCCGCTGGTTGGCCTTGCCTTTTTCTGCTTCGGCTTCGGCCCGATCCTCTGGACCATCAACACCACCTCGCTGCGCCAGGTCATCACGCCCCAGCCCATGCTCGGGCGGGTCTCCGCGCTCCTGACCCTCGCCACCTCAGGCGCCCGGCCGATCGGGGCGGGCATCGGCCTCCTTATCGCCAGCCTTTCGGGGCCCGAGGCCTGTCTTATGGCCTCAGCCTTCTGCTTCCTGCTGCAACTCCTCATCATTCTCGTCTCGCCGGCCGCCCGGCTGCGTGACCTGCCGGCGCCGGTCTAGTTCACGGCCGTAACGATGTGGGCCTGTATCTTGGCCGCGACCTCGCCGCTTCCGTGCTTTTGCGCAATCGCTGCCGCCACCTTCTCGGTCACCTCCGCCAGCGCTCCCGGCGCCCGCTCCTCGATCTCGTTGCGCAACAGCGTACCCTGGCAATAGGCGAGGGCGGGGATGTCGGGCGAGAAGGCGCGGCTCTGCTCCGCCCGCGTCTCGATCTCGACATCGGAAAATCCCGCCGCCTCGAGATCGCGCCGGATCAGTGCCTTGTCGAAATAGCCATGCGGCGTCCGTACCAGGAAACGCGGTGGATCGTCGGGGAAGATCTCGGCAAGCGTGCGGGTCACCTCGTCGGCAAAGACGTTCTCCTCGACCCGGTCCCAGACGCTGAAGATGAAGCGCCCGCTTGGCCTGAGCATGCGCCGTGCCTCGCGAAACCCCGCTATCCGGTCAGGAAAGAACATCGCGCCGAATTCACAGCACACGACATCGAACGCCCCGCCCTCGAAAGGCAGCCCCAATGCATCGGCCTGTCGCCACGTGATCCGCTTGTCGGGCGGCTGGCGCGAGCGTGCATAGTCGAGCATCGGCTGGTTGAGGTCGGTGACCACATAGGTCGCGTCCGCCGGCAATTGCGGGGCGAGCGCGCGGGTAACAACCCCGCTGCCCGCCGCCGTTTCCAGCACGGCATGGGGCGAGAGCGCCGCCACCCGCCGCGCCATGTCCTGCGCATAAGCCTCGAAGATCAGCGGCACCATGTGCCGGTCGTAATTCTCCGGGATCGAACCGGAAAACGCCCTGTCAGTTTCCAACATGGCCATCACCACGCAGCGGGTTTGACGGCCCGCATCCTATCACGAAGCGCGGCCAAAGCACGTCAGAGCGTGCCGACGAATTCCAGGATATTGCCGCTCACGACATCGGGTCGCTCCTGCGGCGCCCAATGCCCGCAATCGGGGATGAAGACGTTCCCCCTGAGCTGCGGCACCAGTGCCGGCATAGCTGCGATGATCTCCCGCATGCCCGGCATTTCGAGCCCGACATCCTGCTCGCCGACCATATAGAGCGCCGGCACCGCAACCTTGAGTCCGTCCAGCGACCGCTGCAATCGCCAGTTCGCATCGAGATTGCGATAATAGCTCAGCGGCCCCCGAAACCCGCTCTGGGCAAAGGCAGCCGCATAAGTCCGCAGGTCGTCCTCTGTCAGCCAGGCCGGCAGCTCTGCCGGGTCGGGCAGGCCGCCAAGCAATCCGAGCCGCCGCGATACCATCGAGAAGGGATTGGGCGTGCCATCGCCCGGCCGGCGCGGGCCGGCATCACGCGAGGCTGCAAACAGCAGTTTCCGCAAGGTCAGCGCCACATCCCGCTCGAACTCCGCCTCCGCGAGGCCCGGCTCCTGGAAATAGAGCGTATAGAACTGCTCCTCCTCGTTCTGCGGGAAGAGCTGCGTCGGCCGCATCGGCGCCGGACCCATCATCGGCACGCCGATGGCGACGATCGCGCGGAACCGGTCCGGCCGCATCAGCGCCGCCTGCCAGGCGATGGTCGTGCCCCAATCGTTGCCGACGATGACCGCTTCATCGATCGCGAGCGCATCGAGCAGCCCCACCAGGTCGCCCACGATGTCGAAGACCGAGTAGCTCTCTGCCGCCTCTGGTCGCTCCGAGCCGCCATAGCCCCGCAGGTCCGGCGCGATTGCCCGATAGCCGGCTTCTGCCAGCGCCCGGATCTGGTGGCGCCAGGCATGGGCGGTCTCCGGAAATCCATGCACCAGCAGCACCGCGGGTCCCTGTCCTTCATCCACCACCCGCAACCGAATTCCGTTGGCGTCCACATCTCGTGCCGGCATCGTCATCTCCCGCTGCAATTCGCAACTGCCTGTGTTACAGTAACGCCGATGGATAGTTTCTGCAACTCACCTTGTTACGGATAAGCAATGAGCGATACCCGCCTCGCGCGCATGCTGCACGTCCTGGTCCACATGCACCTGCTCGGCGGTAGCGAGACTTCCGAGGTCATCGCTCGCATGCTCAATACCAATCCGGTGGTGGTGCGTCGCACCATGGGCCTGTTGCGCGAAGCCGGGCTCGTGGCTTCGGCAGGCGGACGGAGCGGGGGATGGTCACTGGCGCGTCCGGCCGGCGACATCACCATGCTCGACGTCCACCAGGCGCTCAACGCCCAGCTCTTCGCCATCAGTCCGTCGTCCGACCACCCCAATTGCCCGGTGGAGGGCACGGTCAATCACCTCATCGAGCATGCCATGGCCAAGGCCGAAAAGAGTCTCGTCGACGAATTGCGGCGCGTAAGCGTCCTCGATCTCGCCAAGCGGCATGGCGGCGGCAATACGGTGATGTCGGGATGAATGGTGCCCCCCGCCGGACTCGAACCGGCACGCCTCGCGGCGGAGGATTTTGAGTCCTCTGCGTCTACCATTCCGCCAGAGGGGCACGCTGCGCTTCTAGCGGAGCTTTTTGGGGCTGGCAACTGCGCTTGCAGCAAAAGCCCCGGGCAGGTTGGCCTGCCCGGGAGCACTTGGGCTTACTGGACCTTGTCGTCCACGTAGACGGTCACGCTGCCGTCTTCGCCTGCATCGGCATAGACGACCTGGTCGGCCTTGTAGCCGGCCGCTTCCAGCTTCGCGTTGAGGGCGGCATTGGCCGCTACGTCGGCGCGCAGCGTATTGAGCCAGTCGGTATGGTCGGCCACCGCATCGGCGGCCCCGCCGACCTTGAGTGAGGAGAGCGCCACGAACTTGACGTTGGTCGTCTCGTTGATGGCCTTGACGTCGGCGCTGGCGCCGGCTGTGATCTTGGCTGCCAGGTCATCGGTGGTGGCGATGGCGGCAGCGGCCGCCGATTTCATGGCGTCGCCCGCGGCCTGCATGGCATTGCCGGCGGCGTCCTTGACCTCGCCCGCTGCATCCTTGACCGCACCGGCCGCGTCCTGCGCGCCCGCCTTGACCTGGGCGCCGACATTGGCGTCCTGCGCCGCGGCAAGGCCGGGAACCGCAGCCGCGAACACGCCGGCCAGCAGCAGAGCTGAGAGTTTCTTCATCGGGGTTACTCCTTGTTGTTCCGCCCCTCGCTGCCTTGAGAACGGGTCAGGGCGGATGGAGTTCCCCCGTCAGATCGGGTTGCGGTTATAGAGCCCGCGATAGTCGCGGATCTCGTCGGGTGAATAAGGCTGCTCCTCTTCGTCGAACGTTTCCCAGCCATCCTGCTCATAGGCTGCACGTCGCGTCTGCACGTCGACGCGTTCGGCGGCTTCGAGAATTTCCTCTGCCTTGTCAGCCAGTTCGCCCACAGCGCGCACCGTCACCAGAGTGCCGCCGCGCTTGACGCCCTCGGCATAGAAATGGGCGTCCTCCTCGCTGATGCCGGCCGCGGTCAGTGCGCCGATAAAGCCGCCTGCGGCGCCGCCGACCACGGCTCCGGCCACCGCGCCAACCGCTGTCGCCAACAGCCAGCCGCCGGCCACGACCGGCCCGATGCCGGGAATGGTGAGAAGCCCGAGTCCCGCCAGCAATCCACCCGCGCCGCCTAGCACCGCGCCGACGCTGGCGCCTGTGCCGGTATCGTCGGCCAGCTCGTTCTCGTAGTCGATGACGCTGTCCAGCCCATTGGCCACCAGCGAGATGTCGGTGTTGTCGATGCCGGCGTCGCGCAGCGCACGCACTGCTGTTGCCGCTTCTTCCTGCGTATCGAAAAGTCCGGTTACCACTGTCATTTTCGGGGTCCTCCGCTCGTGCCAATGCAACGGTTGAGCGGGGCGACCGTTCCTCAGGCGTTGCCGGGCAGGCACACCGGAGGCGCGAGCGTTCGGGCCAATGGCGAGGATCGATTGACGCGATGGGGCGGGCCGTCTAGAGCAAAGCCGCGCCGTTTCAATCTCTTGTGCTCCGACCCGCCTGCGTCCCCATGTTCGGACGTGAAGTGGCCCCTTGCCGTCGCCGGTCATATTCGCCGTGCCGAGGCTATGGGGGAGTTTGCTGCGGACGCCAGCCTTGAAAACTCGGAGTACTTACTGGAATGACCCCGACCGTCCGACCCCTTTGGCAGCGATTCCTGGTGTTCCTGGTGCCGTTGATGGCATCCAACATCCTGCAATCGCTCTCGGGCACCATCAACAACATCTATGTCGGCCAGCTGATCGGCGTTGAGGCCCTGGCCGCCGCCTCGACCTTCTTTCCCATCGTCTTCTTCCTGATGAGCTTCATCATCGGGCTCTCCTCGGGCTCGACCGTCCTCATCGGCCAGGCCTGGGGTGCGCGCAATATCGACAAGGTCAAGGAAGTGACGGGCACGACGCTCACCGTGACGTTCCTGGCGGGCCTAGTCGTGGCGGTGCTGGGCGGGTTCTTCGCACCCCAGCTCATGGGCATTCTCGGCGCGCCGGCCAATATCGTGGACCTCGCGACCAGCTATGGTCGCATCTTCCTCATCGGCATGCCGGCCTTCTTCCTTTTCCTCGTGGTCACCTCGGTGCTGCGCGGCGTCGGCGACACGGTGACCCCGTTCGTGGCCCTCATCATCTCGATCATCGTCGGCCTCGTTACGACGCCTGCGCTGATCCTCGGCTGGTTCGGCCTCCCCAAGATCGGGGTGGATGCGGCTGCCGTGGCCTCGATCGCCGGCTTCATCTCGGTCCTCGTGTTCCTCTTCTTCTACCTGCGTATCCGCAAGCATGCGCTGGCGCCCGATCGCGCATTGCTCAAGCACCTGCGCATCAATGGCGAGCTGCTCATGCTCATCCTCAAGCTGGGCGTGCCGGCGGGCGTGCAGATGGTGGTGTCCTCGGTCGCGGCGATCGTCGTGGTCGGGCTCGTCAACCATTTCGGCTCGGACGCCACGGCGGCCTATGGCGCGGTCAACCAGGTGCTCAGCTATGTGCAGTTCCCGGCCATGTCGATCGGCATCGCCGCCTCGATCTTCGGGGCGCAGGCGATCGGCGCCGGCCAGTCGGGGCAATTGCGGGCCATCACCCGCACGGGCCTCGTGATGAACATCATCATCACGGGTGCGCTGATCCTATTGGCCTATCTCTTCTCCGAGCACATCGTGCGGCTCTTCCTCACCGATTCGCATGTGGTCGAGATGACCCAGACCCTGCTGCATATCGTGCTCTGGAGCGTCCTGCTGTTCGGCGCGTCGGTGGTGCTTACCGGCATCATGCGCGCCAGCGGCACGGTGCTGGTGCCGATGATCATCTCGCTCGCCACGATCCTGGGCGTGGAACTGCCCGGCGCGATTCTCTTCTCGCACTATTACGGGCTCAACGGCATCTGGATGGGCTATGCGCTGTCCTTCACCACCATGCTGGTGCTGCAGGCTGCCTATTACTGGTTCTTCTGGCGCCGCAAGCGCGTGGTGGCGCTGATCTAGCGGGGAAACCGGCTTTCGAGCCAGTCCACCGCAAAGGGCACGATTTCGCGTGCCCGCACGAGAACGGAGGGCGCGGCGCCGATGGTGCCGCGCTTTCCTTTTCCGGTGGCGAGAAATTCGCTGACGACCGTCGCGAAATAGTCCTCGGCCAGCCCCTCGACGATGGGATCGCCGGTGTCGAATTCCTCGATCCAGCGCCAGACGACCCGGCCGTCTTCGAGCAGGGGATCGCGCTTGCGCAGGATGCGCTTGCCGGCAATGTCGGCCAGGTGTTCGGCATGGTGCAGCAGCGTCAGCGTATCGAGCGGGGAGCCGAGGAGCAGCACCTTGCCATCGGCCTCGACCAGTTTGCCCAGCGGAGACTGCTCGCCATAACCGTATTGCAGGGCGTGGTCGGCCACGAGCCATTGCGCGCGCGTGCCGATGGCCGCGCATGATGCGCCCGGATTGCCCGAGCGCAGGGCCCCCGGCGTCGTCCGCACGAATTCGGGCAGCGTGCCGTTGTCCCTGATGGCGCGGGATGTGAGGGGATCGAAGGGCGCGATATCGGGGCGGATCGCCTCGGGCACATCGCCATCGGCGTCGCGCAGGTCATCGAAATCGCCGTTCCAGTCCGTATAAACCATGAGCGTGCCCTCGGGGCCGAGGGCATCGCGCAGTGCGCCGATCACGGCATCGGGGCCACCAAGCACGCGGCCGATCCTGCTCAGCGCCGCATGGGCCATGAGCACGTCGCCCGGCGCGATGCCGAGCGCAGACATGTCATTGGCCAGCGAACGCCGCGTGTGCGGCGCCGGCTCAGCGGGCATAGGCGATGCGGGCAGGCTCTTCGGCAGCGGGGGCGCGTTCGGCGTCGTAGAGATTGCGCGCCTCGACGATCTCGTCGTGGTGCTCTGCCGACCAGTCCCAGAGCGCGTTGATTGGCTTGGTGAGCGTCTGGCCGAGATCGGTGAGGCTATATTCAACGCGCGGCGGAATCTCGGGATAGACCGTGCGCGTCACGAGGCCGTCGCGCTCCAGATTGCGCAGCGTCAGCGTCAGCATGCGCTGGGAGACGCCGTTGATGTTCCGCTTGAGCTCGTTGAAGCGCAGCGTGCCGTTGCGCGAGAGCATGCCCACCACCATCACGCTCCACTTGTCGCCGATCCGGTTGAGGACATCCGACATGGCCAGACAGTTGGAATGCTGGGTGGTATCCTTGAGGATCGTGGCGTTGGGGGACATGGCAGGCCTCTCGATAGTCTGGAAAGCCATAATATAGCGATGGTTACTTGTTGTGCCTAGCGTTCAAATTTGCGTCAGGTTTCGTTTCCGGAACTTGCATGCATCCGTGCAGTCGCCTGTCCCAATCCGGCACGTCAAAAACTATTTTGACAATTTGACGCCCCGAGGCCCCCGGAAAACGGATGGGAGAGGGTGAAGTGTCTAAAATTATTCGGAAATTTGCCGGTAACCCCTCGTTAACGAAGATTGCCATCCGGTAAAAATTTACTAAAAATTAGTGATCCTGAACGGCTTCGGGTGATCTGCGACCCCATATTGGGTCAACAGGACTCACTCTTGCGGCTTGTCACCGGAATCACCCCCAACATGCAGTAGAGAACAAAATCAGACTCGGTGATTCTCATCGATTCGGGCTGCGTTTGTTCTCTCTTTGTGCTAAGTATTAACGCGACGCCGCCTTTTCGCCACAATTGTGCCAGCCGAGGACAGGTGGAAAGCGGACGCTGCGGTCTGGCTTTTGCCGCTATCGGAGACCATATTCCCCGCCAATGGACGCCTCCCTTCCCTCCCAGTCGCTCAAGGCCGTCCTTGGGCCGACCAATACCGGCAAGACCTGGTTTGCCATCGAGCGCATGCTGGCGCATTCCTCCGGCATGATCGGGCTGCCACTGCGCCTGCTCGCGCGCGAGGTCTATAACCGCGTGGTCGACCGGGTCGGGCAACAGGCCGTGGCGCTGGTGACGGGCGAAGAGCGCATCGTGCCGCCCCGCGCGCGCTACTGGGTGTGCACGGTCGAAGCCATGCCGACCGACATGCCGGTCGAATGCGTGGCGATCGACGAGGTGCAGACGGCGATCGATTTCGACCGCGGCCACATCTTCACCAACCGCATCCTCCATGCCCGCGGCATATCCGAGACCCTGCTCATGGGCTCGGCCACCATGGCCCCGGTCATCCGCCAGTTGCTGCCGCATGCCGAGATCATCCACCGGCCGCGCCTTTCCGCGCTTACCTATGCCGGCTCGCGGAAAATTTCGCGCCAGCCCGAGCGCTCGGCCATCGTCGCCTTCTCGGCGGCGCAGGTTTACGCCATCGCCGAACTCATCCGCCGCGAGCGCGGCGGGGCCGCCGTGGTCATGGGCGCGCTGTCGCCCCGTACCCGCAACGCGCAGGTCGAACTCTACCAGAGCGGGGAAGTGGATTTCCTCGTCGCCACTGACGCCATCGGCATGGGCCTCAATCTCGACGTCCACCACGTCGCCTTTGCCGACGACACCAAGTTCGACGGCCGCCAGACCCGCCCGCTGACCCCGGCCGAGTTCGGCCAGATCGCGGGCCGCGCCGGGCGTCACGTGCGCAACGGCACGTTTGGCGTTACCGGCGGCACGGACCCCTTCGAGGAAGAACTCATCGCCCAGCTTGAGGCCCATGACTTCGAGCCGGTCAAGATTCTGCAATGGCGCAGTACGGAGCTGGATTTCGCGTCCATCGATTCGCTGCGCCGTTCGCTCGATTCGACCCCGCGGCACAGGGCCCTGACCCGTGCGCCGACCGCGGTCGACCAGATTGCGCTCGAATTCGTCGCCCGCAACGAAGCGGGGCGGCTCGCAACCGACGCGAAATCCGTACAATTGCTCTGGGAAGTGTGCCAGACGCCCGATTACCGGGACATCTCCCCGGCTCATCATGGCGAAATTGTCACACGTCTCTATTCCGATCTCAGAAAGCGCGGGTTTCTCGACCCCGATTGGATTGCCGAGCAGGTACGGTTCTGCGACAATATCAGCGGCGACATTGACACCCTGTCGAACAGGATCAGGCAGATACGAACCTGGACCTTCGTCGCCAACCGCAAAAATTGGCTTGAAGACCCAACGCATTGGCGCGAAACAACCCGTGACATAGAGGACAGGTTATCCGACGCACTTCACGAAAAGCTGATCCAGCGTTTCGTGGACCGCAGGACGAGCGTTCTTATCCGTCACCTGAAAGACAGACGCATGGTATCTCCGCAAATCAACGACCGGGGTGAAGTTTCCCTGGAAGGCCACCTCATCGGAACGATCGAAGGCTTCCGCTTTACGCTCGCCCGATCAGACGGTGACGGAGACGCCAAGGGGCTCCGTGCCGCGGCCGACAGCGCCGTCGCGCCCGAAATCCGCAACCGTGCGGAGCGCCTCTCGGGCGCGCCGAACGAAGAAATCGTCCTGGCGACCGACGGCCGCCTGCGCTGGCGCGGCGAAGTGGTGGGCGAGCTGGTCGAGGGCGACCATATCCTGCGCCCGCGCGTGCTCGTTCTTGCCGACGAATCGCTGACCGGGCCCGAGCTTGAGCGCGTGCAGGATCGTCTCGGCCTCTGGCTGCGCCATCACGTCAATACCCAGCTCGAGCCGATCGCGGCTCTGGCCGAACCCGCCGATCTCGACGGGGCGGCGCGCGGCATCGCCTTCCAGCTCTCCGAGCATCTGGGCATCCTGCCGCGCCAGGCGGTGGCCGACGAGGTCAAGGGGCTCGACCAGGACGTGCGCGCCAAGATGCGCAAGCACGGCATCAAGTTCGGCGCCTACCACATCTACCTGCCCTTGAGCCTCAAGCCCGCTCCGCGCGAGCTGGCGCTGGTGCTCTACGCGCTCAAGAATGGCGGCATCCGCCAGCCGGGCGTGGCGGACCTACCGCACATCGTGCTCTCGGGCCGCACATCGTTCGAGATCGATCCGGCCGTCAATCCCAAGCTCTATGAGATCGCCGGCTTCAAGGTGGCGGGCAAGCGTGCCGTGCGCGTCGATATTCTCGAGCGCCTTGCCGATATCATCCGTCCGCTGATCGCGCTCGATGCGCGCACCCATTCGGGCGAGTTGCCCCCGGGCGCCGCCGAGGCCAATGGCTTCCGCGTCACCGTGGAAATGACCTCGCTCCTCGGCTGCGCCGGCGAAGAATTCGCCTCGATCCTCTCCGCGCTCGGCTATCGCGTGCGCCGCACTCCCAAGGCTCCGGCCGTGGTGGAAGGCGCTGCCGAAGCTCCCGCCGAAGCGCTGCTGGAGACCGGCGAGACGCCCGAGCAGATCGAGTCCGATCTCGTGGCAGTCGATGAAGTCGCCGAGGCCGAAGCTCCGGTCGAAGAGACGACGCTTGGCGTTGCTGAAGCCGCGCCTGCTGAAACCGTGGCCACCGATGCCGAGGCCGCCGCGCCTGCCGAGCCCGAATTCGACGAAGTCTGGTTCCCGGCCGGCCGCCGACCCGACAATCGCCGTCACAACAACCACGCTCGCCAGGGCAATGCCGCGGGCGAGGGGGCAGGCGAAGGTGAAAGCCGCGGCCGTCGCGACAACAACAATCGCAAGCCGCGCTTCGAAAAGGGCCAGCGGTTCGATGCGCCGCGTGGCGAGCGCAGCGGCGGTGCTCCGCGCGAAGAGCGCCGGTTCGACAAGCCGCGCAAGTTCGACAATGCGGGCAAGGGCGGCAAGAGCTTCGATCGTCCGCGCGAAAAGCGCGAACCGACTTTCGACCCGGATTCGCCGTTCGCAGCATTGCTGGCGCTCAAGAATCCCAAGTCCGAGTAAATGCCGGAGAGCCGCCAGCGTCTGGACAAGTGGCTCTTCTTCTCGCGCGCGGTCAAATCGCGCACGCTCGCGCAAAAGCTGATTGAAAGTGGCGCCGTTCGGGTCAATTCCGAACGGACCCTTTCTACTGATCACCGGGTCGGCGCGGGCGACGTGCTGACCATGACGGTCCACACGCGCCTCCTCGTCTGGAAAATCCTCGACCCCGGCCAGCGCCGCGGCCCGGCCCCCGAAGCCGCCCTCCTCTACGAAGACCTCTCCCCACCCGCGCTCCCCCGCGCCGACCGAATCCCGGCGGTCGCCGAACGCGATGCCGGGGCTGGGCGCCCGACCAAGAAGGAACGCCGGGACACCGATCGTCTCAAGGGCGAGTAGACACGGCGCGCCTCTTCCCCTCTTCCCTCTGCCTGCACTCCCTCCCCACCACTGCACTTCCCCGGACTTGATCCGGGGCCTATTGCACTCCTCCACCCGAGTGGAGGTATCCGTGGGCCCCGGATCAAGTCCGGGGAAGTTTCGTGGTGGTGGGAGATCGAACGTCGGTGGTTACGGATACCCGCCACGGAACTCCTTCTTCCTTCTCCCCTTGAGGGAGAAGGTGGCGGCGCAGCCGACGGATGAGGGGTCAGCGATGCCGGCCAGAACCCCTCACCCGCCCTTCAGGCGCCCTCTCCCTCAAGGGGGAGAGGGCCATGCGACACCATCCCGGCCGCCCCCCCCCCACGCACTCCCCGCCTCTTTACGTCCCAGGCTCTGCGGCGGGGAAGCGCGGTGGTGGGGCGAAACGGAGCGCTGTGCGGGCGCCGGCTCCCATCCTCCTCCGCACCATCATTTCCCCACCCTGCCGGGTAGCGGCAAAATGATGCCTTCTCATGGCCTTGCAGTCGTTATCGAAAAGGTCTAGCAGGAGCGGGTACTCCTAACGCCAAGCTTGAGCGCCGGCCGCGCTCGCCAGGACTTAAATGACCTACGTCGTCACGGATAACTGCATTCGCTGCAAATACATGGATTGTGTCGAGGTTTGCCCCGTCGACTGTTTCTATGAAGGCGAGAACATGCTGGTGATCCACCCGGACGAGTGTATCGACTGCGGTGTGTGCGAGCCGGAATGCCCGGCCGAGGCCATCAAGCCCGATACCGAAAGCGGTCTCGACAAGTGGCTTGAAATCAATTCCAAGTACGCCAATACATGGCCCAACATCACCGAAAAGCGGGACGCTCCGGCGGACGCCAAGGAGATGGACGGGGTGGCTGACAAGTTCGAGAAATATTTCTCGGAAGCTCCCGGCGAAGGCGACTGAGTCGCAAGACGTCTAGTAACGAAAAGGCTTTGAATCCGGGCTTTGCCGCCCGCGTTGAGGCTTTGATTCGTCACTTTTGATTCTGCTGAAAATTTGTGCTATGGTGATCCCATATGCAGTCAAGCCCGTCACATGACCCGGTGCCGCAAGGCACTGTTTTTTTGCAAGGATCATCAAAGCGTCGCATTTCCGGCCGGTCTCGCGGACCCGGCGGGGCATGCTATTAGGCTGCATAAAGCGCCCCGGGAAACGGGGGCAGGTTGGTTCATAAGTAGGGAACGGACGGCCTTGGTCGCGCAAGAGCTGTCCGTCGCGGCGTCAACTAGGAGTACACCCATGGTTGCCAAGAAGCCCGTCCAGCGGCTCGGATTCAAGACGGGCGAGTATATCGTCTACCCGGCCCACGGCGTTGGCCTGATCACCTCGATCGATGAGCAGGAAGTTGCGGGGCTGAGCCTCGAGCTCTTCGTCATCTCGTTTGAGCAGGACAAGCTGACGCTGCGTGTCCCCACCGCCAAGATCAAATCAGTCGGCATGCGCAAGCTCGCCGAAGAAGATGTCGTGAAAAAGGCACTCGACACCGTAACCGGTCGGGCCCGCGTCAAGCGCACCATGTGGTCGCGTCGCGCCCAGGAATATGAAGCGAAAATCAATTCGGGCGACCTGATCGCCATCTCGGAAGTCGTGCGCGATCTCTATCGCTCGGACGACCAGCCGGAGCAGTCCTATTCGGAACGCCAGCTCTTCGAGCAGGCGATGGACCGCATGAGCCGCGAGATCGCCGCCGTCAACAAGCTGACGCTGACCGAAGCCGTCCAGCTGATCGAAAAGAACCTCGCCAAGAGCCCCCGCCGCTCCAAGGCCGACCCGGCCGAGGAAGAGGCTGCATAAGCAGCTCTTGCAGAGATGGATTGAAGGAGGCCGGCAGCAATGCCGGCCTCTTTTGTTTCGTGGGGTACTTGGAGTGACTGACGCAGGTGCATAAGCGATTGCGGCGCCGGCTTACTCCCACTGCGTACCGTCGGCCGCTTACTGGCTACTCCCTCATTCCCATCCCCACCACTGCACTTCCCCGGGCGAAGACCCGGGGCCTATTGCACCCCTCCACTCGAGTGGAGGTATCCGTGGGCCCCGGCTCTACGGCCGGGGAAGTGTTGTGGGTGAGGCGAAGGAGTATTCCTGGTCCAGCACGAGGAACCCGTACCTCGAACTCCTCCACCCCTACTGCAGCGTAACGATCTTGTACTTCTGCCCCGCCACCAGCGGATCGCCCGGCAGCAGGTTGTTGAGCACGTAGAACAGGTCATTCCCCCGCGTCAGTCCGCTCATCTGCTGCGCCAGCCCGGCAGCCGTGTCGCCGGCCCGTGCCGTCACGATCTTGAGCGCCACGCGCCGTACCGTCGAGAGATCGTTCCCCGCCGCGCGGCGGAAGCTGCGCAGCGTTTCGGCGGCGCCCTGGGCGAAGCGGTTGCTGTCCGATTTCGCCGCGAAGATGAAGCGGTAGACCACGCCGTCGAAGCGCATCACCGAGACGCGGAACGCCCATTGGTCGGTGCGTGCCACGCCCGAGGCCATATCGATGCCGTTATAGCTCTCGGCCTTGACGCTTGCCGCATCCAGCCCCGCGATCCAGCCCGACTTGAGATAGTCGACCAGCGAAACCGTCGGCGGTACCTCGGCGCTGTCGAAGCGCACGGCTTCGCCATCGCCGGCCACGCCTACCACGGCGTTCTGCGAATTCTGCAGCGTATAGCCAGCGGGCACGGTGAAGGTGAACTTGTTGCCCGGATGGACGAACTTGCGGCCCACGATCGAGCCTTGCGTCGGGCTCGGGCCGAAGGTCAGCCCGTCGATGCCGGCCATATAGGTATCGCGATCGGTCTCGCCGCTTCCCGGGGCGCCGAACGAGCCTCGGGCTGTTTCGATGGCCTTCTGGATGCGGTCGGGTGTCGAGGGGTGCGAGGAGAGGAAGTCGTCGCCCTGGCCGGAATTGCCGGCCGCGAACTTGGCGAAACGGCTCATTACGCCGAGGAACCGAGAGGCGGCATAGGGATCGTAGCCCGCCTTGCCGGCGATCATGATGCCTTCGCGGTCCGCCTCGAGCTCCTGCTGCTGGCTGAAGGCAGCCATCGATACCTTGGCGCGCTGTACCGACTGGTCGGTCTGGGTATTGCCGCCGAAGACCGAGGTGATGACCTTGTCGACCACTTCGTTGGTGCGGGCGCGGTTGGTGCGGGCACGGGCATGGCGCAGGATCACGTGCGCCATTTCGTGGGCCAGCACGGCCGCCAGTTCGCTCGAGTCATTGGCCAGCGCCAGA
Organism: Paradevosia shaoguanensis; assembly: GCF_016801025.1. GTDB lineage: Bacteria > Pseudomonadota > Alphaproteobacteria > Rhizobiales > Devosiaceae > Paradevosia > Paradevosia shaoguanensis. Next base: position 2,290,954 of record NZ_CP068983.1, read on the forward strand.
ATACCGCGCGTGACATAGACATAGCCGCCGGGCAGGGCGAAGGCGTTGACCTCGGAGGAATCGAGGATGGTGATGGTGAACTTGGAATTGGGCTGGTTGGCCGCCGTCATCAGCCGGCCGACGATACGGGCCAGCATGATCTCGGCCGGGCGGTCCGAATAGATGCCGCCATAGGAGGCGATGATGCGCGGATGCTCGCGCAGGCCGATCACGGCGTCGGAGGGATCGGTGCCCGAAGGCACGGCGACGGCGGGCGCGTTGTTCTGGCCCGTCTGCGTCACCGAAATCTGCGATTGGGGGAAGAGGTTGGTGCAGGCCGCCAGCACAGCGACCGCCGGGAGGAGCAGGCCACCACGCAGACCAAACAGAACTCGCCGCAAACCCGTCATTGTGTGGCCAAAACCTCAATCTGTTCGGGATGCGTGACCTCGATCCGCGGCCCGTCCTTATCGTCAACCCATCCACGAACCCGGATAAACGCGCCCCCCAGCGCCAGCGGGTCGAGGCCGCTCTCGGCAAAAAGCGGCAATGCCCGCTCACCGATCACGGCGGTAAAATCATCTTTCCAGTTGCGGCCGAAGTTGAGATAGACCCGTCCGCTCGCCTTGCCGGCCACGAGGACGCGGCCTTCCACGAGCTCATATTGCCCCTGGCGCCCGGTCAGCATCTCGGGCCGTTCGGCCATAAGGATGCTGTAGTAGGGATCGCGCCAGATTCCAAGCCTCTCGGCGCGCGCACGGGCTTCTGCGGCCAGCAGTGATGCAAGGCAGGCACGGTTGTCGGCGTAGGAATAGACCCGGGCGAGCCCCGAGGCCACCATGGCGCCCTGCGCCCAGATTTCCTGTTCGCCGTCGCGTACGAACATCTGCGCCAGCACCCGCCCATAGCGGTCGCGCTCTTCCCCGCCATAACGCAGCAGCACCGGCTTCCCCAGCGCAAGCTCGGCCAGCGCGCTTTTGGCCTCGTGTCCGAGCGGCCAATCCTCGAAGCCCGGTCGGCCGAGCGCCAGCTTGGGCGCCTGCGTGCCGACGAGGCGGACGATGAGGCCGTTGTCGAGATGCACCGTGTCGCCGTCCGTGACTTCAGTCACGCGGCCGCGCGGGCCGTCGCGCAGCTCGCCACAACCCTCGGCAGTCGCGGGCAGCGACAGAGCTGCCAGCGCGGCAATGCTGAGAAGACTGGCTTTGAGCAAATCGGGCCCCACTCGACGGATCACGGCAGATTGCACGCAATTAAGGCAAAAATCATCCGCCATTGCGCCAAAAGTGATCGTCCGTGAGCGGGAAAGCCGAACATTCGTCAGGGATTCACGTTGTCGCGCCAATGCTCTAAGCTTGGCCATCACCCCATGGAATCGCGCATGCTCGCCGAAACCCTGATCTACGCGACCAGCTATTTCGCCACGCCCGAGCCCTTCCGCCCTCACATCTACGAAGCAGTGGGCCTGTGGGCGCGCGGCCGTCGTCAGGCGCAGGCCTGGCTGCCCCATACGCGCAAGACGGCGAGCCATATCGAACGCATGATCGCCAAACTCCCGCAGCGGCGCACCGTGGTCGTGCTCGGCTCCGGCCCGCTCTTCGATGTACCCGTCGAGTTCCTGGCCCGGCATTTCGAGCGCGTCGTGCTGGTCGATCGCGCCCATATCGCCCCCGCGCGCCGCCGCACCCGCATCCATGCCAATATCCGCCACGACTGGCGCGACCTGTCCGCCGCCACCATGGCCGATCCCCTGGGCTTCCTCGCCGGCATGCCCGAACTCGACTGGGTCATTTCCATCAACCTCGTCTCCCAGCTCGCCGCCGGCGCCCCGTTCGGCAGTGAGCGCAAGGTGGTCGATGCGCATCTCGACGATCTCACCCGGCTGCCCTGCGCGGTCTCGCTGGTCACCGATGTGAGCTACCGCACCCTCGATCGGGGCGGGGGCGAGCGCGAGCAGTTCGATCTCCTCTATGGCCGCCGCCTGCCGCAACCCGAGCGCAGCTGGGAATGGGAAGTCGCCCCGCTCGGCGAGGAAAGCCGCGCAACGCGCCGCGTCCACAAGGTCGCCTTCTATCCCGACTGGAAGCAGGCCGCTGCCTGATGGTCGCCGAACACGAAAAGCCCTGGTCGCCCCTCGCGCCTGCCGAGGTCGCCACGCTGCTCCGCGATGCGCCGTTCCCCTGGTGGATAGCCGGCGGCTACGCCATCGATCATTTCGTCGGACGCACGATCAGGCCTCACGGCGATATCGACGTCCTGCTCCTCCCCCATGACCACGAAAAGCTGCGCAGGCTGATGGCCGGCTGGGATTGCTGGGTCGCCGACCCGCCGGGCCGGCTCCGCCCCTGGCCGTTGGGCGAAAACCTCGCCCCCCAGATCCACGACATCTGGTGCCGCCCAAATCCGGATGCTCCGTGGGCCATCCAGTTCATGCTCGACGACGGGACTGCCGGCCATTGGCAATCCCGCCGCAACGCCGCAATCACGCGGCCCCTCGCCGAACTAGGCGCGCGCAGCGAAGCGGGCATCCCCTACCTCGCCGCCGAGATCCAGCTCTTCTACAAGGCCAAATCCCCCCGCCCCAAGGACCTCCTCGACTTCGAGGCGGCCCTCCCGCTGCTCGCGGACGACCAGCGGGAATGGCTGGCCAAGGCTATCACGCTTGCCTATGGCGAAGGGCATGACTGGCTGAAGAGGCTCGGCTAGCGATCAGCGAAACACCGTAGCGCCGTTATGCTAGGCGACCGTTGATGCTAACGCTTGTTCGAAGTTCGTGGGCGGCGAGCGTCGTGGGGCGGTGGCCCGAGGACTCCTCGCTTGCCGTTACTTTCCGCGGTGAAGGTCACCTTCGCCTCTTCAAAGCAGCGCCGAATTTGGGCGAGAACCCCCGGGCCAACGCTCCGAGGAGAGGCTTCGGTGCGGCGCACGGTCGATAGAGAGACGCCGGCGGCGATCGCAAGCTGCTCCTTGGTCCAGCCGAGGAACGCTCTTGCCGCGCGCACCTGCGCCGCACTGAGTTCGGCTTCCGCGGCGATAGGCGTGCTTGTTGCCTTGATGGAACTGACACAGATCCAATTTGCAATCTCGCCGCGAGGATCAAAGATCGGCGCACCCCGCGAAAGGGCGGCCACGAAAGAGCCATCCGCCATGATTGCGCGGTATTCGGAAGCATATCTATGGCGTCCCGCTATGGCGGATGCCCAGGCCGTCTTAACCTGCTCTCGGTCATCGGGGTGGACCGCCTCCAGCCGCTTCCAGCCCAGATGGTCGCCGCCGACAGCCCCCGTTAGGGCACGCCATTCCATGAGGTCGACCACCGCGCCATCAGCGCCAACCTTGCTCACGACAACGTCAAACAGTTCTCTGATGACTGCCAGCAAGCCTGCTTCCTGCTGATAGGCTTCATGCCATTTTCTGACATCGGTGATGTCGAAAACCACACCGACCATCTTGAGTGGCTCGCCGAGCGTCGAATGGATTACGATTCCGCGCGTTCGCAGCCATCGGATTTCGCCTGTCGGACGAAGGATGCGGAAACGATGCTCGCCCGTCGCGTGGCTCACCAGGAATTCACCGGCGTCCCCCATGCGGGCCCGGTCGTCCGGATGTACCAGGGATTCGTACATCCTGAAGCTGATCTGGGGCGATTGGGGGTGCCCCATGATCTTTTGCATTCCGGGTGACCCGGTGACGAAGTCCGACTTGAAGTCCCAAACCCAGGTACCAATGGTACCCTCGCCCTCGATCAGAGCTGTCATGTCCGCGGCGGACATGACCTCACCGGCTGTCACATTCATCCAGATAAACCACCACGCAAAACGTCAGTAAAAACACCAATTCCGGAACAGTCGAATGGGTTCCGTGTAATCGACGTCGAGCGCGTGTTTCACAGCTCGTTGCTGGCTTCCAGTTTTAACGTTCGAGTTGTATGCGGATAGATTTTGTCTAATCCTGAATTCGTCTGGATATCGCTTGATCATCCAACTCCTTATCTAAAGTCAAAGAACGGTATTTGCTCACTTTATTCTTCAAATATGAAGAGGTAGATTTAAAATCGTTCAATGGTATCTTTAGGCGCGCGCTAAGCTGCGCTGATCAATACTGTTATCAAATAGGAAATAAGTCAAATTTTAATATCCGTGTCTTCATTGTGTGTTCGCGGGCTGGAGGCTCGCTAACCGCGATACCAGGAGGGATGGGGTGGTAGGATTTTTTAAACGCACCGGCGCTGGCGCCAATGCGGAGGCTGTGTCCGTCATGAACGCGATTTCGCGGTCACAGGCCATTATTGAGTTTGCACTCGACGGGACGGTATTGACCGCCAATGACAATTTTCTGGCGGTCATGGGTTATCGCCTCCCCGAAATTCAGGGACAGCATCATCGTCTCTTCGTCGAACCCACCTACGCGCAGAGCGCAGAATATCGTCTGTTTTGGGAAACGCTGGGGCGGGGGGATTACCAGGCCGCCGAGTACAAGCGTCTTGGGAAGGGTGGACGGGAGGTCTGGCTTCAGGCCAGCTACAATCCCATTCTGGGCCCGGACGGGAAGCCTCTGAGAATTGTGAAGTTCGCCACCGACGTAACGGCCGGAAAGGTCGCTGGCGCGGACGCCGCAGGGCAGCTCGCGGCCATAGGCAAGTCGCAGGCCGTGATCGAATTTACGCCATCCGGTGAGATCATCACGGCCAATGCGAACTTCTGCGCCGCGCTGGGCTACCGTCTGGAAGAGATCAGGGGGCGGCACCATCGCATGTTCGTGCAGCCTGACTACGCCGCCTCCGGTGCCTACAGGGATTTCTGGAACGCGCTCGCCGGTGGGGAATATCAGGCGGCCGAATTCCTCCGGATCGGAAAGGGCGGCAGGCACGTCTGGATCCAGGCGAGCTACAACCCAATCCTGGACCTCAACGGCAGCGTGTCCAAGGTGGTCAAATACGCCACCGACGTCACGGATCGGAAAATGGCCGTCAACATGCTTGGCGAAGGGCTTGCCCGCTTGGCGGAAGGAAACCTGACCACCAATATTGCCACGACGTTTGCCGGCGAGCTCGATACGGTCCGCGTCGCGTTCAATGAGACCGTGCGTCAGTTTTCCGATATCGTGCTCAAGCTTCGGCGCACGTCAGGCTCGCTGAAGACGGCGACCGGCGAGATTCTTGCTGGCGCCAATGATCTGTCGGAGCGTAGCACAAGGCAGGCTGCCGCCATCGAAGAAACCTCCGCTGCCATGGACCAGCTCGCGTCGACGGTTCTGGACAACGCGAAGCGGGCCGATGTGGCGAACGCCACGGCCGAGGCGGCATTCGAAGCTGCCGAGCATGGCGGGCAGGTCATGCGGGAAGCCAAGGACGCGATGAACCGGATTACGGAATCGTCGGGCAAAATCTCAAACATCATCGGCATGATCGACGATATTGCCTTCCAGACCAATCTGCTCGCGCTCAACGCCTCGGTGGAGGCCGCGCGCGCGGGCGATGCGGGCAAGGGATTTGCGGTCGTGGCGATCGAGGTTCGCCGGTTGGCGCAGTCGGCCGCGACGGCGTCCGGCGAAGTGAAGGCGCTCATCGAGCAGTCGGCCAATGAGGTCAGGAGCGGGACCAAGCTCGTTTCGGAAGCTGCCGAAGGCCTGGCCCGGATGCTCGAGGGCGTAAAAGAGAACGCGCGCCTGATCAACGGGATCGCCACGGCCAGTCAGGAGCAATCGGCGGCCATCGCCCAGGTCGGCACGGCCGTACGCCAGATGGACGAGATGACCCAGCACAATGCCGCGCTTGTCGAGCAAACCAACGCGGCGATCGAGCAAACCGAGGCACAGGCGCGTGAGCTCGATGCAATCGTGGACGTGTTCGAGATCGAAGCCGTCTCATCGCCATCGTCTTCTCATCGCAAGCGCGACACTGGGGATGGGAAGGCGAGAGCTGGCTACCTCAAACCCGTCGCTGTCGGTCAGGATTGGAGCGAGTTCTGACGGGCGAGAGCCGGCATTTGGAGCGCGGCCTGCGCGGGCCTATTGGCTAGGGTCCGTGCTCAATAAGTCCCGGCGCCCCCAGAGCGCTTATTTCCCCATCCGACAGAGTCCAACGGAAGCGCTGTCCGTCGGCCGCGCCACAACCACTGAACTTCCCCGGCCGCAGAGCCGGGGCCCACGGATTCCTCCACTCGAGTGGGGGGCGGCAGTGGGCCCCGGATCAGGTCCGGGGAAGTCCGGTGGGTGGGGCGGCCATCGCAACCTCACCTACCGGTGCAATTGAGTACGGATCCTAGGCCTCGCGGTCCGCCGGCGGCCAGGTCTGCGTATCGTGGTCGGGGTGCTGGCGGTTGGAGGCTTTTATCCGGGGCAGGTAGCCCATCGGGTCTTCCGAATAGGTGGGGCGCTCGCCGGGGAGTTCGGAGAGGTGGGCGTACCAGCCGACGCGGCTTTCGTTGCCGTACTGGATGACGGGCGGCACGCGTTCGGGTTGGTCGAAGCAGCCGGAGAGGACGCCGATATCGGGAAATTCGGGGTAGTCGAAGATCATGGGCGTGCCGCAATCGCGGCAGAAGCCGCGGCGGGCGAGTTCGGAGCTGCGGAACCAGGCGATCTCGCCGCGCGTGACGCGGAAGGCGGTCTTGAGCACCGGGCAGATCACGGCGAACGGCCCGCCCACGGCCTTCTGGCACATGCGGCAATGGCAGACGTGCACGTTCTGGGGTTCGGCGTCGCAGGCAAAGCGCACGGCGCCGCATTGGCAACCGCCGGTCAGCGGCAATGTGGTCATGAAGTCCTCCCTTGTCGGTCCGCAGTGTGGACCATGGGGATGGGTGGAAACTAGTCGTTTCGCGACGCGCAAAGTTTTGCTATTGAGCGCGCGTGGTCCCGTAGCTCAGCTGGATAGAGCACAGGATTCCTAATCCTGGGGTCACGCGTTCGAATCGCGTCGGGATCACCATCAATTATCCAATATAATTCAGTAGCTTAAGTGTTACGTATCGTCGCGATTGTGGCTTGTTTATGTGCCGCCCGTGTGCCGCTCAATACCTAGGATTTCCGGGACTTTCATTGGCGTTCCGGCAACTCCATGGCACATAAGACGGCACATCGCTCATGCCAAAAAATGTCACGGTTTAATCGGGTTGCCGACCTCATCATCGAGCCAGCGGTGCGCTTCCTGGATCGTAACCCCAGACGCCGAAACCACGGTGTGGTCGACCTTCCCTCCGATGTAGTAGCCTGGGCCGAGTTCGGGGCGGGCGGGTGATACACAGGCTTTCCGCCGCCACGCTTCCATCAGTTTCACCCCGCCCCGCGCAATGCCGTCAGCGAAGTCCGCGCGCGTCAGTCCCGTTGAAGCAACGTCGGCGGCATCTAAACCGCTGCCCATCGCCACAAGGCCTTCCCATCTGGTTACGGTGCATGCCGGGATCAAACCTTTTCCGCAGCCGTGCGGGTCATCCCTGGTTGAGTACACCCAGACACCGGCGCCGCTCTCTTCTGAGACGGCCGCAATCACCATGGTTAGATCGCCATCGGGTTTGGGCATCCCGGCAAGTGCATCCAGTGCACCGTCTACACCTGCCAGAGCGGCCCAGGCGATCAAATATGTGCAGATGTTCTCGACCTGGCGGGCATCGCCGGCCCCGGTGATGGCAAAGGGGACGAAACGAGAGGTCCAGACTTTGGTCATGATGTCGCTGAGCGTGCCGTCATCGAACGTCACGGCGCCATCAGTGAGCAGTTCGGCGCGGTTCTGATACGCAAGGGCTAGGTAAGCGCTCATGCTAAAACCCCTTCGAGGTTGTTCTGGAGGTGGAGGAAGTCAATGCGATCCTGCATCGACTGCTTGGCATCCGCATATCGATTCGCGCTGGAGCCTTTCGGCGCCTTGCCGCCCGAATTGGCGAAGTCGCGGACATCGGAATAGGTGGCCGGCTTGTTCCAGCTAGGGAACTGGCCGAGGTCTGTGTCGACCTGCCTGCCGTGCCCCATATCCAGAACACCAGCCCAGCTAGCCCTTGCTAGTTTCGGGTCGACGATCGGGTCAATGCCCGCCATCTGCGTTGCAAGGCTCCCTATCGCCACGCGCGCATTATCAATCACGCCGATGTAGTCTTTGACCTGCGATATCTGGTCCGCCCAATCGGGCATATCCTTCGCCAAGGCGTCTAGTTTCTCGCGAAGCCATTGGGCGGACTTGCCCCCCTGCATGTAGGCATCAGCCACATCGATCAGCTTTTTAGACTGTTCGTCGCCCATCTGCGCCCCGGTTCGAAAGAGCGCCAGCAGCTTCTCAAGCTCAGCCGTATATTGCGCTAGCACATCTTCGGCATCACTCGTATCCTGTTGAGCCTGAGCCAGCCCCTCCGCGGTCGATAGCCGGGCCTGCGCCGCAGAGGCCTCATCCAGCTTTTCGGCAGAGTCCTTGGCCACGATACCCATGCGCTCAAGCATGGCGTTGAAGCGCTCGGTCCTGGCGTTCGCTTCTATCGCCTGATTGGCGAAATAGCCGAGCGCAAGAGCTGCTGCCCCCCCGACTACAGCCCCAATCACACCGGCATTCGATCCAAGCGAGGCAAATGCCGGGCCGAGACCTCCCAGCCCTTGGGCGGCACGAGCAATTGCAACAAACTCCCTGAGTGCTTTCGCGGTCGATACAATCTGGACGCCTGCTTGCAGCATCGCTCGCCCGGCCAGCGCGCCGATAATGGCCTGGGCCGCAAACACTGCCGCATTCGCCACCGTGTCGAGATTGTCGGCGACCATGATAATCGCTTGCGCGATGTTCGCAGAGGCGCCGGCAGCCTGATCGGCACCGCCCACATATTCGAGGAACGAGTTGCGCAGCAGCGTCAGCGCATCGCCGATCGTGGCCTGCATCCCATCAGCTTCGCTGCGCAGCGTCTCCATTTGCGAAGTCAGCGCAGTGAAGACCGAGCTGGACTTCAGCTTGCCCTGTTCGCCCAGCTTGCGCAGCTCGTTGGTGGTCACGCCCAGACCATCGGCCAGCGCTTGGGCGACCCGACCGCCAGTTTGAATAACGGTATTCAGGTTCTCGCCGCGCAGTTCGCCGAAGGCCATCGCCTTGCCCAACGCGTTGATGACCTGCTCGGCACGCTGTCCCTTGGCGCCGGAAACGACCAGAGCGTTGTTCAAAGCCTCGGTGAAGTCGAGCTGCTGGTTGGTGCTGTAGCCCAGCTCCTTCAGCGCCTGACTATTGGTGAGATAGCTCTCGGCGGTAGTTTCGAGCGAGCTGTAGGTACGGCGCGCCATGTCGCCCAACCGCTCCATGACATCGGCGCCTTCCTTCATGCCGCCCGCGGCGATGCGAACACGGCCATTGAGGTCCGTCCACGTGTCTGTCAGCCGGATCAACTCGCGGGCGCCCAGCGCAGCACCTATGCCGGTAAGAGGCGCGATGATGCTCTGGGCCATCCCCTTGCCAATATGGTCGAGCCGGCGGTTGGTCGCCATCCAGGTCTGTTCCACCTGGCGAGCCGCCTTGGCGCTGATCCCGTTCATCTGCTGCAAGTCGCGCATGAACGGCTTCAGCTCCATGCGCATCACCGCTCGAAGCTCTTCGATTGTCGTGGCCATGAAACTAGAGCCCCTTCCCGGTGAGATCGTCGGCAGGGATTTCGCGTGTGGTTTTCGTCATTTCGCTGCGCCTTCCGTGCAGGTCATCCCCTACGGGGATGGGTCAAACTTTTATGTTCAAAATCCATCTCGGTGCGAACGAAGCTCCCAGACCGGTCCGGGCCCCAGAGCCCCTAGACTTTGGACCGTCCCCCTCCCTACCTCGTCCGGTTCCAAGGATGATCCGAATCGATCGGCCGCCCGTTGATGTCGCTGCCCCCGACGAAGCCACGGTTCTCTTCCTGCTGCTTCGTGATGTCGTGGTGGTCATGACATAGCGGTTGCCAATTGCTGCTATCCCAGAACAGGCGTTTGTCGCCCCTGTGCGGAGTGATGTGGTCAACCACCAAGCCGATGCGGCGCGGGTTAGTCTCAAGGCTGCCATCCATCCGCATGGTGCCCGGGTTGAGCAGGCCGTCCTGCCGGCACATGATGCAGAGCTGGTTACCGGGCTGGGAGAGGAACACTGCCCTCTCCCTTTCCCATCGAGAGTTATAGCCGCGCTGTCGGCCACTCTGTCGCTTGCTGGATGTCATCAGGCGATGGTGATTGCCGAGAGCTTCGTGAAGGCCGCTTCATGCTCGGCCGCCACGTCCGCCCGCAGATGGGCCAGGAAACCGTACTGCAGGTTATCGGCGAACCGCTCGCGCAGGATCTCGATACGGATTTCTGAGCGCAGACCGACCATAAGGCGCGCCCAGTCCCCGGCCAGGATGAACGATTCATCGGTATCTGTGCCGAGGTTAGTCGGCATGGCGCTGGTCGTGAGGAACGGCGTCTGAGCAATCGAGGGCGGAACGATGAGCGGCTGGTCGTCGGTCGCCGTGAGTTCGGCAAGGTGGCCCTCATCACGCGGGGACATGACATAGGCCGTCACATCGCTGTTCGCAGTGCGCAGGGCAGTGCGGGCTTTGATGAGAGGGCTATACGAGCCAAGGACGCCACCGGCATAGCCGTTAGCCGTGAGGCCGGCGAAGTTTGCAACGCCGCGCGGCTCCGGCGCCGTGCCAGTACCCAGCAGCGACACGCGGTCCAGTTCGAGCGCGAGGGCTGTAGCCATCACGTCAGGGAGTGCGGTTTCAATGTTGAGGCTATCCTCAATCAGCTCCCGGCTGACCTTCACGAGCACGGCCAGCGATCGGGCGGTGAAGGTGACGCGACCGAAGGTCGGGTCGCTTTCTTGCACCGCGGCATTCTCGACGCGCCATGCGGGAACAGGGTCGGTTGCGACCTTTGCGACATAGCTCACGTCGGAGTTAAGCGGCACGGTCTGGGCACCAGCCCGGAACACCACCGCGCGCCGACGAAGCCGGTCGATCATTCGCGCCGACAGGATTTCGGGAACGGTATAGCCGCCGGCACTGTCGGTTCCTTCTGCGAGGGCACGCTTTTCGAGGTCGTTCTTGGCGCCGGTGACCATGGCGCGCAGGTACGCGCCTTCGCTGAGGCCGCGAAATTCATCAGCTTCACCCTGGTCCGATTTCCGAATGACATACTCAGCAAACGACTGGTTCGAGCGCAGCGAAATGGTTTCGGTGGGCTCGTCGGCGGTATCGTACCCGTCGACAGCTACCTCGCGTCCGCCCGGGTTCGGACGCATACGCTCGCGGCGCTCATCATCTTCGCGCTCGCTGCGACCAGCGCGATAGTTCGCGTCGAGGCGTTCCTGGGTCTCGTTGCGTTCGTGGCGAGTAAGCTGGGCGTCGATGGCGTCGAGGTCGGTCATGAGCTGATCATGACGGTTTTCGAGCTGGGGAAGCCGCTTTTCGTCCGAGCACTTCTCGATGTCGTTCAGGACTTTGCGGGCCTCAGCGATGAGAGCCGTGCGCTTCTGGCGCAGTTCAATTGCGGTGGGCATGGAAGACCCCAAATGGCTGGCCGCTTTTCTTGCGGCGGTCATTGGGCTCAGCATCTAAGGATGGCCTGGGCTTTACTCCCGGACAGCCCACCGGGCCATCTACAGGGTGCTCCCGCTCGACCGTGGCAACAGCCTTGGGACCGGGGTATCTGCCGGCGAAGCAGCATCGCCGGCAAATCTACTTCTGTTCTTGATCCGTTTCAACCTCTCGGTGAGGGTCGATACGCCTGGCGCGCAGGTCGAGGGCGGCGCGCAGAGCGAGGCGAGTATTGGCCGCGGCGAAGTTCAGCCGGCGTCTCTGCCGCTCGTCGAGCTTCGGAGGCATGGGGACCGATTTCCGGCGTCGAGCCATTCAAGCGCTGCCCTTCACCGAAGGAATGGCGGCCCCTGCCTTTACCGTGGCCCATGCTTCGGGGCTTATCTCAGCAACGTTCTTCACCAGCTCCAAGGTGTACTCCATGGTCCGAGCAGTACCGATGACGGCTACCGAAAGCTCGAATCCGAGCGAGATAAGCACGGCCGCGACATCAGCCGCCGACGCCTCCGCCTTTTCGAGATCATCGAGGGCGGTCGCGATTGCTTCCCTCAGAGAGGCGTAGTCGATGCCGGGATTTCGTGCGTTCAGCGTCATGGGGTTCCTTCCCGTGTGTGGAGGGGAGCGGCTTTTGCGAGCCACGTATCAAAAACGGGCTGATCGGGATCATCGAGGAGCGGTGTACCGATGGCTTTAGATTGCAGGATGTACTTTCGAGACCGGCCGACCTGATCGATACGGATCAATCCACGACGCTCCAGGTCGACGGCCGCGAGGGCGATTGCCTCACCGCCAAGATGGCCAGAAAGGTTCTGCTGGGCTTTTCGGTGGGTCGCCTCGATGCCAAAGCCGACCAGCCAGCGCAGAAGGGACCGCTCGCCATCGCTCAGAGGCTCCATCTGTGAACCGTTCACAGATACGGCGGTGGCATGTCCGGTGCTGGAGGTTTCAGCACCTTCCCCCTGGTAAACTAATAGTGGTTTCGAGGTGGAACCGTCAGTTCGTTGGACAGGTTTCGAGGTGGAACCGTAGCCCATAGTTACAAAAGGTGACTGTTCCGTCTGAGAACCCGTACGGTTCCGTCTGGAAACCCGTGCTGGTTTCGAGGTGGAACTAGCTTCTGATTTTTTCCAACGTACGAAGTCCTTGGCAGCGATCGGCGAGGCGCCCGGACGATCATCGGGAAACTCAGTCAAAAGCCACTCGGCCGACTGCCGATTGCCCTGATTGAAGCCGCCCCGCTTCGTGCAGACGACGAAGCCGTGATCCTCCAGGGCATCAAGCGCACGCATGGCGGTCTGCTTGCTCATACGGCATTCCTGCGACAGCTCTAGAAGCGAGCAGGGGATTTTGCCGTTGTTGCTCCCCGGCCCGCCGTATCGACGGGCCAGCCGAAGGTATACGTCGTGAGGGCCTGGCCCGAGATCGAGCCAAGCGGGGCAGTCAAGAAACCAATGGTAGAGCCGCACGTGGCGCGGCTCCTTGTCTCTCAGCTTCTTGGCCACTCATCACCGCCCTAGCAAGGCTTGCTGGCTGTCCCGGTGCAGTTCAAACAGCGCCTTGCGGGCGGCCTGAATGGTCGGGAAGGTGGCGATGTACTGGTCGGCTGGGCCGAAGGTTTCACACCCACGGCCCGTGACGTTGATCTTGCCGGCATAGTCCGTGCCGAAGGTGACGATTTCTGACCGAGGGGACGCCTTCACGCTGCCTCCCCCTCAAAATGCTCGCGAAGTTTCCTTCGGCTCACCACCCAGCGCCGGCCGATCTGGCGGGCGGGGAGTTCGCCGCTCTCCAGCATGTGGAAGCAAGCTCGCTCGGTCACGCCCAGCAGCTTGGCAATCGCCTTGCAACCCCACACCAAGTCTAGATCACCGGTGCTGGTCATTTGCCGAACGCCTCAGCGAACGCAGCCTGGTAGGCGTCACTCAGCGACCGGGCGCGAAATGCAAGGTCATTGATAACAAAGATCAGGTTATCCATGTCCTCAGTGGAAACGAGGGGCCTGCGGTTGCTGCCCTCAAACGTGATGCATTCGGCAATGGATGCCCCAATGCTCGCCATATGGCGGATATCGCCGATGGGCGCTTCGAGATCGTCGAAGGTGACCGCCTTAGTTGCAGGGGATGGCCCGCGCGTGCTATTGATCATGCTGTTCATCTGCTTTTCCTTGATCGGGGAAGTTGTGACCATGGCTCGGCGAGGTTGCTCCCTCTGCCGGGCCTTTTGCTTTCATGGCCGCGCGGATTGCGCGGACAATCTCAGAGTTTTGGGAACTGGCGTTCTCTCGCGCCTCGGCCTCGATGAAGACCTTCGCGTCTGGCGGAAGTCTGATTTTTAGTTGTGGGTCGGTGCGGGCCACTGATCGAAACTCCTTGGTAACCACGGTGATCACCTAACCACCGTGGTGACTTGCTGTCAACACCACGGTGGTGCATACATTGGGATAAAATCCACTGAGAACGGAAAAACCCAATGGCGCGGCAAGACCCTCAATTGAAGCTTCGGCTGACCGAGGAAACAAAAGCCATGGTCACGGAGGCCGCTCGATCGAACAATCGATCTGTGAATGCCGAGATCACCTCACGTTTGGACTGGTCGTTTCAGGCCCACCCGTCAGCCCCAATCTTGCGGGCTATGATCGATCTGCATGAAAAGCTGCTCGCAGGTAAAACCGAACTGGTAGTTCCACGTGGGCTGCAAACGGACATCCGTAAGCTTGCGGATGAGCGGGGCGTATCCCCCCAGAACTTCCTGGTCACGCTCCTGATGGAAGCGATGACGCAGATCGATGAGCAGACCGACCTCGGGCGAGAGCTAGAGGCCAAAATCATGCAGTGGGCAGGCACGGAAGCGATTGATAAATGAGCGTTCGCAAGCGCACGTGGTCGACCAAGGGCGTAGAGCACTCGGGCTGGCAGGCTGATTATGTGGATGCCCAGGGCAAGCGCCGCCGGAAGATGTTCGACCGCAAAAAGGATGCCGACGCATTCCTGCTGACGGCCAAGTCTGAGGTGCGCGAGGGTGTTCATGTCGCAGATGCCGATACCATCACAATCGCTGAGGCGGGCAAGCTGTGGCTGAAATCCGGCGCCGCGGCTGGCCTTGAGCGCTCTTCGCTGGAGCAGCGAGAGCAACACTTGCGGCTTCATATCGTGCCCTTCGCTGGAGCGACACGCCTCAACAAGCTTACCGCCCCATGGCTTCGAGCGTTCCAGGACGAATTGAGAGAGGCCGGCCGATCAGCCGACATGGTTCGTCGTGTGACGGTTTCGCTTGGCAGCATCATCGCCGACGCGCAGAGCCGGGGCCTGACGGTTCGCAACCCCGTCCATGAACGCGGTCGAGCACGCTCCACCACAGAGAGGCGCGCCAAGACAAAGCTTCAAGTCGGCGTGGATATTCCCTCACCGGACGAGATTAGGAAGTTCCTGACGAGCCTATCGGGGCGCTGGCGGCCTATGCTCGTCACTGCGGTTTTCACCGGTATGAGATCGAGCGAGCTGCGCGGTCTAGTGTGGGATAATGTCGACCTGACTGCCAAGACCATCCGCATAAGTCAGCGGGCCGACGACTTCAACGAGATCGGCCGGCCGAAGTCTGCGGCAGGAAATAGAGCGATCAGTATTCCACCAGTGGTGGTGAACACGCTGCGTGAATGGAAACTGGTCTGCCCGCGCCGGGACACTGGCAGGAAGGATGGCGATGGTAATCCGATGTTGGCGCTTGATCTTGTCTTCCCCACAGGCGCGGGCAAGATCGAGAGCCGGTCTAATATGCTTAAACGCGGGCTGATCCCCGCCATGATAGCGGCCGGCATCACCGTGGATACAGGCAGGACAGATGAGGAGGGGAAGCCGATCCTCTCGGCCAAATATTCCGGGCTCCATGCGCTGCGCCACTTCTATGCGAGCTGGTGCATCAATCCCACTGATGCGGGCGGGCTGGGCCTGTCGCCGAAGGCTGTTCAGGATCGGCTTGGGCACTCGACCATCGCCATGACCATGGACACCTATGGCCACCTCTTCCCGCGTGGTGATGAGGGCGACCTTCTGGCGGCGGCCGAACGCTCTCTGCTGGCCTAATCAGAGCGTACGAATTGCGTACTGACCTCGACGCAAAACGTCGGACTAAAGCGGAAGGAACTAGGTGTCCTAACTTTTGAGGAACCCCCGAGCAAAGGCGGACCTTAATCCTGTACCGTGACCGCTCATACTGGCTACGTCGCCAGTATCCCGGATGGCACATGGATGGCACATCGCGAGGCAGAGGCCTGATAGCCTGCGGGATATCCCAAGCTTCCTAATCCTGGGGTCGTGGGTTCGAATCCCGCCGGGATCACCACTCCCAGGCCACGCGTTCCTGTCCGCGAGGCCCTCTCCCCTTATAAATGCCCAAGTTTTCCCAGAAGTGCTGGCTCTGGGCGACGGGCTACACTCTTGGTTTACCTCGATCTGGCTTAGCTCGCTCGCTTGAGATCGATTTCGCCAACCAGCCGAGGACTGCCCCGACCATGACCCTTCTTTCCCGCGCCAGGCCGTTCGGCCCCATCCTTGCCGCCACACTCGTCGCCGCCCTGCTCGGCGCCTGCTCGTTCGGCGGAGGCGGTGGTGGTGGCGGCGGCATCGCGCCCGGGCTCGTGGCCCGCATGGATGCGCCGGGGGCGAGCCTGGACAAGAACGCCTCCATCGGCATCATCAACCAGTTCCGCGCCGCTTCGGGCGCCGGTGCGTTGCGTTCGGACGCCGCGCTCGATGCCACCGCGCAGGCTCTCGCCAGCGAATATGCCCGCTCGGGCAATGCGCCCAAGACGCCGAACGGGGCCCGCACCATTCTCGTCAGCGCCGGCTACGCCAATTTCGCCGAAACCTTCTCGGGCTGGCGCAACAGCCCGGAAAACGCCCGCGTGCTCGCCGATGGCAGCATGGGCCGTGCGGGCCTGGGCGTCGCCTACGATCCGAACTCGGGCTATGGCGTCTACTGGATCCTGCTCCTTGCCAATTGAGGCCGAGACCATTCTCGACGCCAGGGGGCTCAAATGCCCCCTGCCGGTCCTCAAGGCCGAAAAGCGCCTGGCGGAACTCCCGCCCGGCGCCACGCTCGTCATCCTGGCCACCGACCCGGTCGCCAAGATCGACATCCCCCTCTTCTGCATGCAGCAGGGCCACCAATGCCGGCAGGAAGACGAAGCCGGCGCCATGCGGTTCGTGATTACGAAGGGCTAAGGGGACGCGAGGGCGCGCGCAAGTTCGTTCCGCTACCTGACCCTGTCCCAGCGTCCACCCCGCACTTCCGCGACCGCAAAGTCGGAGCCCACGGATTGCCTCCACTCGAGTGGCGCGGCGCAATAGGCCCCGGGTCTTCGTCCGGGGAAGTACGGTGGTAGGGGCAGGAGCCGCGGTAGCCGGGACCCCAATGCGCCTGCACCAGCACCCCGGCCGGTTATCCCCCTGCACCGTCAGCGCGCTAAACTATGACCTCACCACCCGCGCCGCCAACGAGGACAACTTCCCCGCCAGCCGCTGCGAAAACTCTCCAAATTGCGCGAAAACCCCCGCAAAAACCGGAAAAGATCGCCAAACATTGTCGAAGATTGAGTCAAAATTTAACGATTTGCGGCCGCGGAGACGAAAAATTCCGTTGAATATCAATGTGTTACGGCGGATACAGCTCGCAAAAACTGCCCAAAAACGCACTTATCCCCGCCAAACACCCCGAGTTTCCCTGTCCAACAGGGAATAACCCGCCGGTGCCCGATCACCCCAATCCTCGATATCTTGAGCTACCCAGACCCTTTTGCCCGGGTTAATCCCCGCCCTTACGGCCGAGGGCGCGGGCGGGGGACGATGGCGCCGAGATTGGCCGGCTGCTCGATCGCGACCGCTGCTACCGGCGTCGATGCCTGGATCGACGCATAGCCGGGTCGCGGGCGCGGCAGGGGGACGTCGCGGAGCTGGCCGAGATTGGTGGCGGCATAGACCCGGCCCTTGACCTCGTCGGTCAGGTAGCTCGGCTGGCCCTTGAGGCCGATGGGGTAGGCGGCTTCGCGCTCGGCGACATAGGCCTTGGCCTGCTTGCCGCAGATGAGCGGGCGCATGTCGGCTGCCGCGCCGGCAGTGTTGGCGACCTGGAGGATGGTCTTGCCGGTGCCGCCCAGCGCGCCCGAAAAGCCGCGCAGGAACAGTTCAGCCGTCATCTCGCCGCGCTCGCGGGCCGAGACGCCGCCCAGCACCACGGCCATCAGCGAGCGGCCGTTGCGCTGCGCGGTGGCGACGATGTTGAGGCCCGAGGCGCAGACATAGCCGGTCTTCATGCCGGTGGTGCCGGCGAAGTGGGTAAGCAGGTCGTTGTTGGATTCGAGGTTCGCCTTGCCCAGCGTCACCGCCTCGGTCTCGAAGATCGGCAGGTATTGCGGGTAGAGCTGGCGGATATAGAGGCTGAGCACGGCCAGGTCGCGCGCCGAGGTCACCTGGCCGTCGTCGTGAAGGCCGTTGGCATTGACGTAGTGCGTATTGGTCATGCCGAGCTTGGTCGCGGTGTCGTTCATCTCGGCGACGAAGGCCTTCTCGCTCCCGCCCACGGTTTCGGCGATGGCCACGGCGACGTCGTTGGCCGATTTGACCAGCATCACATAGAGCGCGTCCTGCATGGAAAGGGCGGAGTCGACCTTGAGGCCGGATTTGCTCGGCGCCTGGTTGAAGGCGCGCTTGGAGATGATGACGGGGGTGTCGAGGCTCACCCGCCCCTCTGAGATGGCCTGGAAGGCGACGAAGGCGGTCATCAGCTTGGTCAGCGAGGCCGGGTGCCAGGCGGCGCCGGCTTCCTGCTCGAACAGCACCGCGCCGCTATCGGTGTCGATAAGCAGCATCGGATTGGCCGAAGCCTGCGAGCCGAGCGCGAGAACGAGGACAGCAAAGGTCACGAAGAGGCGGCGAAGAAACAGCACGCGATCCCCAAGCACAAAGTGGAAGCCGGCGAACTCTTACCAGCCGCCGCCGCGTCGCTCAACCTTGGCGGGGGGAATTGGCGCGGTTGTGAACGGGGGCGCTTCAGGTGAGGTCGGGCAGGGCCGAGCGGCTCTTCCAGCGGTGGAAGAGCGTGCGCCGCGGCTCGGGGAGCTTCGCCTCGAGCGGGGTCACCGCCGCCATGCGGTCGATGCGGAAATTGCGGTAGTCCTTGCGCAGCGTGCACCAGGAGACGAGGATCTGCCGGCCCTCGTAATAGCCGAGCGCCAGCGGGTAGATGATGCGGCGCGTCGCCGGGCCCCCGGGCGCGGCATAATCGATCTCGACCTGCCGCTCCTCGCGGATGGCGCGGCGGATATCGGCGAGGCGGGTATCGCCGGGCGTTGCGGTATGGGGCAGGGCGAAGAGGCCCACCGATTCCATTTCCGCCCGGCGGTCGGGCGGCAGCACCGCCGCGATCTTGGCGGTGGCGTCGCGCGCCGTGGCGGACATCTCGCTGTCCGGGCCATAGACGACGAGACGCAGGCCCAGCACCAGCGCTTCGAGCTCTTCCTGGTCGAACATCAGCGGCGGCAGCCAGTAATCGGCCTTGAGCTGGAAGCCCAGCCCCGCCTCGCCATCGATGGCCGCGCCCATGCCCTTGAGCGTGTCGATGTCGCGATAGAGCGAGCGCAGGGAGATGCCCATCTCGTCGGCGAGCACCTGGCCGGTCACCGGCCGGCGGCGCCGGCGCAAGGCCTGCATCAGGGCGAGAAGGCGTTCGCTGCGTTTGGCCAAGACAATATCCGCTGCTGACAAAATCTGGTTCGGCCCGGCGTTAGCCTGTGGCCTGCATACAGTAAAGGAGCGAGCAAATGACCACCATCGTCACCCTCATCACCGAAGGCTTCGCCGACTGGGAGACGGCGATGCTCAACGCTGTCGCCAGGGCCTTCTACGGCGTCGAGGTGCGCTTTGCGAGCCCGGGCGGCGCAGCCGTCACCTCGATGGGCGGCATGCTCGTGACGCCTGATCTCGCCATGGAGGCGATCGACATCGGCGCGCTCGATGCGCTGGTGATTTCCGGCGGCACCATCTGGCAGCAGCCCGGGGCGCCGGACGTATCGGGCCTCGTCCATCGCGTCCATGAGGCGGGCAAGGTCGTCGCCGGCATCTGCGACGGTACGCTGGCCCTGGCGCGGACCGGCCTGCTCGATGGCGTCGCCCATACCAGCAACGGCGTCGGCTATCTCGCGCCCAGCGGCTATGCCGGGGCGGCCCATTATCGCGACGTGCCGGGTGCGGTGCGTGACAGCAGGATCATCACTGCATCCGCGGTCGCGCCCGTCGCCTTCATGGAGGCTGTGCTCGAAGAGCTGGGAATCGCCGATGAGCAATTACGCTACTATGCCCGCATGCATGCGGCCCAGCATACGGCGCCGGCGGTCAACCCTTGAGGCCCGTCAGCACCATCGAGAGGTCGCCCATCGTGGTGGTGAGCAGCACGCGGTAGGGGATGTAGTAGCCGGTTTCCTTCATCGGCGCATACCAGACGAGGATGCGGTCGGAATCGGCGAGGTACTTGGTCACCTGGCTGGTGGTGAAATGGCCGGAGACCGGGGTGTAGCGCACGTTGCACAGGATCACCGGGCCCTGGTAGCCGGTGCGCTGGGAGGTCGCCACGTCTTCCTTGGCGAAGGCCATGGCGATGTCGAAGCGCTCGACGCCGGTGAAGATGCGGGACTTCTGCGCGCAGAGCGATTTGTCCAGCGCTTTGCCCTTGAGGACGAAGGAGGCGAGGAAGTCGTTGACGCCCGAAAGCTGGGAGCGCTCGATCGGCACGCGGTCGACATTGTCGAGAATCGGCGGGGTGACCACGAAGCTCTCGACATTCTTGCCGGCATAGGCGACGCGAATCGAAAAGTCCTCGCCATTGGCCCGGGTGGTGAGGTCGAATTTCTGCGACACGAGGCTGGCGCCCGCGGACGAGCCCGCCGATTGGGCGCTGGCGGTGCCGCTGGCCACGATCGAGCCGAGACCGGCGACATTGGCCGAGACGTCCATCGTATAGCGGCGGCCGTCGTCGTTGAGGTTCACCGCCATCTCGGCGATGTTGATCCCCCCCAGGCTCACGATATAGTTGGCGGTGCCCGAAACCGGCGCTGCCGCCGCAGGCAGGGACAGGGCGGCAAAAGCAAGGGCGGCGAGGGATCGTAGTGGGCGCAGGCTGGCCAAGGGAACCTCTTGGTTCTTTCCAATTGCCCCTTGGACCGGGGCCGAATCAGCATTTCTCCCCACGGTGCCCGGGGATTCGTGCCCATGCAAGCGCCGATCTCTTGACGGACGGAAGGCGTTTCTTTATGGAGACGCCAGCTTTTCAGAACACACGATGGCCCGCTGCGGGGCATGACCCCGCCGAGCGCCGTTTTGACAACAGGATAAGACCAAATGGCACGTCGCTGCGAACTCACCGGCAAGGGCGTTATGACGGGTAACACTGTGAGCCACGCGATGAACCATTCGCGTCGCCGGTTCCTGCCGAACCTCGTCAACGTCTCGCTCATCTCCGAAGCTCTCGACCGCACCGTCAAGCTGCGCATTTCCGCCGCTGCCCTGCGCTCGGTCGAGCATCGCGGCGGCCTCGACGCTTTCCTCCTCAAGGCCAACGATGCCGAGCTTTCGGACAACGCCCAGGCCCTCAAGAAGGAAGTGCGCGCCGCTCTGGCTTCGTAAGCCCTAAGCGCCCATTCCGATAAATTTCGCCGCGCGGCTCGACTGGGCCGCGCGGCGATGCTTTTATGAGGGGAGGGGATCTCCCCCTCCCGCCTGCGCCGGTCTGATGCCGGAAGCGCGGCTGTCATAGAGGTGCATTGCCATGCTCGCTCACCTGAGCTCGCCCCGGTTCTACTGGGCGGTTCTGGCCATGATCGTAACGGTCACGGCCTCAAACATCCTCGTCCAGTATCCGGTCGCTTTCGACCTCGGCCCGGTCCATGTCGGCGACATCCTCACCTGGGGCGCCTTCACCTACCCCTTCGCCTTCCTGGTCTCCGACCTCACCAACCGGCATTTCGGTCCCAACGTCGCGCGGATCGTGGTGGTCTTCGGCTTTGCGGTGGCGGTCGCCATCTCGGTCTATCTCGCCACGCCGCGTATCGCCATTGCCTCGGGCACGGCGTTCCTCGTGGGGCAGTTCCTCGACATCTCGGTGTTCTCACGCCTGCGCAACAACCGCGCCTGGTTCCTGCCGCCCTTCGTCGCCTCGTTCTTCGGCTCGCTGATCGATACGGCCATCTTCTTCTCGCTGGCCATGGCCCCGGCCTTTGCCGGCCTCGATCTCGTCTTCGGGCTGGAGGATGGCTCGCTGCCCTTCCCGGCGGCGCTGCTCGGCATCGGCCCCGAGGTTCCGCTCTGGATCGCGCTCGCTGCCGGCGATTTCTCGGTCAAGTTCCTGGCCGCCGCGTTCCTGCTGGCGCCCTACAGGCTGCTGATGGGCCCGATCGTCCCGCCGAGGGCAGTGGCAGCTTAGGGGCGGCGGCCAGCCACGACTCGCCGGCCACCGCAAATGTCCCATCCCCTAACTTCCCCGGGCGAAGACCCGGGGCCCACGGATCGCTCCACTCGCGTTGACGGGGTGCAATAGGCCCCGGCTCTGCGGCCGGGGAAGCTCGAGCGTGTGGGAAGAGCGGGGGGAATTAGCCAACAGGTCTCCCTCCCCCTTGCGGGGAGGGGACAGGGGTAGGAGCCGCCAACCTCACTCCTTGGGCAGCGCAAACTCCAGCAACAGGTTGCGTTCCCACCCGTTGAAGTTGTTGTCCGAGATGATGGTGATCCGGGTCTCGCCATCCGGTGCCTGATGCACCGCGACCCCTTCCATGTTGTCGATGTCGCCGCCCGAGGCCGACAGCAGCACGCGGCCTTCCATTATCGCGCCGGGCTTGACCTCGTCTGCCGGGATCAGCCGCAGCTGCATCAGGAAGGACAGCAGCGCCGTGCCGCGCTCCAGCACCAGCAGGTCGCCATTGGGCAGGAAGGCGCAGTCGGTGGGGCTCACATTGGGGGCCGGCGTCAGCTGCAGGCCGCCTTTGTCGGATTTGCCGAGGAGCGTCGCGGCATGGTTGACGCCATAGGTCTCGGTACCCTCCACGATCAGCAGCGTCGAGCCCGCGATCGGCGAAGCCGGCGGGGCCACGCAGACCGATTCCAGCGACTTGTTGTTGCGCAGGTCCGAGAGCCATTGCGGAATCTCGACGATGCGGCCGGGGCCGCCGGGAATGCCGTCGGTCAGCGCAAAGTCGGCGACGCGGGTGAGGTTCTCGAAGCTGACGCGGACCGCCACCGGCACGCCATCGCGGGTGAGCACGTCCATGCCCTCGGCGTCGCGCGCATAGGCGCGGGGCAGTTCCTCGCCCTTGGAGTTCTTCATCGCCGCGATACGCACGCCCACCAGGCTGAGCGGCCGGGTGGCGTCGTCGTAGAGCAATTGCCCGGAAACGAAGTTGCCGCGATCGGTGATCATGACCACGCGGCCGTCATCGCTGACGAAGCCGAGCGAGGAGAGGCCGCCGAACTGGTCGGAGGGGCTCGAAAGGTTCAGTCCGCCGCGCCAGACAAGGCCATCGACGAGCTCGCCGATGGCGGCGCCCTTGAACTTGGTGATCGGGGAGGCGGTGACGACGACCGTATCGTCGCCGCTGCTCTGGGCGGCGGCTGGCCCCACAAGGGCCAGCGCAATGATCATCGCGCGTGGCGCGTGCCGGGCGGTCAGAGCCATGATGCTGCGCCGGCGGCCCGGCTCATCGCCGGCCACGGCCCCGCCCGGTGGGCGGTTCTTCATCGAACAGCGAGGCCAGCTCGTCGGTCAGCGCACCGGCCAGTTCCTCGGCATCGAGCAGGGTCACCGCGCGGCGGTAATAGCGGGTCACGTCGTGCCCGATACCCACCGCCACCAGTTGGATGGGCGAGCGCGTCTCGATGTCCTCGATCACCTGGCGCAGATGCGCTTCGAGGTAATTGCCGGCATTGACTGACTGGGTCGAGTCGTCGACCGGGGCGCCGTCCGAGATCACCATGAGGATGCGGCGGTTCTCCGGCCGCGCCAGGAGGCGCTTTTCGGCCCATTGCAGGGCTTCGCCGTCGATATTTTCCTTGAGCAGGCCTTCGCGCATCATCAGGCCCAGGTTCCGGCGCGCATGGCGCCAGGGCTCGTCGGCAGCCTTGTAGATGATGTGGCGGATGTCGTTGACGCGGCCGGGATTGGCCGGACGGCCGGCTTCCAGCCACGCTTCGCGGCTCTTGCCGCCCTTCCAGGCGCGGGTGGTGAAGCCCAAAATCTCGACCTTGACGCCGCAGCGCTCGAGCGTGCGGGCGAGGATGTCGCCGCAGATGGCCGCGATGGTGATCGGGCGGCCGCGCATGGAGCCGGAATTGTCGATCAGCAGCGTCACCACGGTGTCGCGGAAATCGGTGTCGTTCTCGATCTTGAAGGAGAGCGGGGCCATCGGGTCGATGACGACGCGGGTGAGGCGGGCCGAATCGAGCTGGCCCTCTTCGAGGTCGAAGGTCCAGGAGCGGTTCTGCTGCGCCATGAGGCGCCGCTGCAGCTTGTTGGCCAGCCGCGCCACGGCGCCGGCAAGGCTTTCGAGCTGCTTGTCGAGCAGCGCGCGCAACTGGTCGAGCTCCTCGGGCGGGCAGAGCTCGCTCGCCTTGACGATCTCGTCGAACTTCTGGGTGAAGATCTTGTAGTTGAACTGGTTGGTGAGGCGTTCCTCGACCTGGCCCTGCGGCGGCGGATTGGGCGATTCCTCGCCGGCTTCCGTCGTCGCGTCCTCATCGGTCTCGGCCATCTCGGTTTCCGAGCCCTCGACCTCGCCCTCCTCTTCCGAAGAGCCGGGCTTTTCGTCCTGGTCGGTCTGGGCGTCCTCGTTCTCGCCTTCGCCCTGTTCCTGGTTGTCCTCGTCGGCCTGGCCGCGATCGGGCTCCTGGTTCTCGTCCTCGTCGCCGTCCTCGCCGTCGTAGTCGTCGACTTCGCTGTCGGGCACGAGGTTGAGGTCGCGCAGCAGGGCCTTGGCCACCTTGGCGAAGTCTTCCTGATCCTCGAAGCGCGAGAGCAGGTCGTCGAGAGAGCCGCCGGCCTTGTTCTCGATCTCGTCGCGCCAGAGGTCGACGATGGCGTGGCCGGAGGGCGGAATGGCGACGCCGGCGATCTTTTCGCGAAGCATCAGGCCCAGCACTTCGGCGAGCGGGGCGTCGTTCTTGTTGGAGACTTCGGCGAAGTTGGCGCGGAACAGCCGGTCTTCGAGCATCTCGGCGATGTTCTGGCCCATGCCGGGCATGCGCACGACGCCGAGCGATTCGCAGCGGGCCTGTTCGAGCGCGTCGAACGCGGCGCGGGCGATCGGATCGGTCGGGGCGCGCTTGCGGTGCTTTTCGGGGTCGTGGCTGGCCAGGCGCATCGCCATGGCGTCGCCCTGCCCACGGGCAATGGCGATATCGCGCCGGGTCGGCAGGCGCGGCAGGTTGGCCAGGCGCGCCTTGTCCGAGGTCAGGATCGGGCGGTCGGCGGTGAAGCTCACCTCAAGCTCGGGCTTGCCGCCAATGGCGCGCACCGTTGCTCCCACGGCCGACTTGAAGGTCGCCGTCTGGTCGGGTCTGTTGCCTTTGTTGCGCGGAGCTTGTGCCATTTTCGGTCCGGTAGTCGGTTAGCTTCCCGTTGCGACGCGGGTCGAAACGAGGAGGAGTTGCGGGCGCACGACCTCGTCGGCGAGGGCCGGCATTGCGGCCAGTTCCTCGGCGGTCGGCCCCCATTCGTCCATGGCCTCGATGACGAGGCCATGGCGCCGGAGAGTGTTCACCATAGTACCAATGGTGCGGTGGTATTTGACGACGCCCTCGGCGATCCAGTTGGTGAGCCGGGGGCCTTCCACGTTGTAGTCGCTGATCGCGTAGGCGCGCTTGCCTGCCGCATCCGTGATCCATTCTGGATTCGCGCGGGCGGCAAAGATCGGGTGCTCGGTCGTGAAGACGAAAGCCCCGGCATTGCCGAGCGCGGCGCGCACCTTGCGGCAGAAGGCGTCGAAGTCTTCGAGGTAATGCACGGCCAGCGTCGAATAGACGAGGTCGTAGGCATTGGCCGTCGGCTCGTAGGTTTCGAGGTTGGCCTGCACGTAAGTGATCGGCATGTCGCCGGTGCGCTCACGCGCAGTCTCGAGCATCTTCTCGGAGAGATCGACGCCGAGCACGCTCCTGGCGCCGTTCTCGATGGCCCAGCGCCCGAAGGCGCCGAAGCCGCAACCGAGATCGAGCACCCGCAAGCCTGTCACATCCGGCAGCATGGCCTTGAGGGCAGGCCATTCCGGCGCCCCCGCCAAGCCGAGGCGGGAGCGCGGAATCTGGCTGTAACCCTCAAAGAAGGCCTGATCGTCGTAGATGTTCTGGGCCAACGGGCATCTCCAGGGAGATCAGGCGGTCACCGCCAGGTTAGCCGAGGATTCGGGCAGGTCTTCACCGAACACGCGCTGGTAGAACTCGGCCACAACCGGGCGTTCGAGCTCGTCGCACTTGTTGAGGAAGGTCAGCCGGAAGGCAAAGCCGACATCGCCGAAGATCTGGGCGTTCTCGGCCCAGGTGATCACGGTACGCGGGCTCATGACGGTGGAGAGATCCCCGTTCATGAATGCCGAGCGGGTGAGATCGGCGAGGCGCACCATGTTGGAGACGGTCTTCTTGCCCTTCTCGGTCTCGGCGTACTTCTTGTTCTTGGCCAGAACGATGCCGACTTCCTTCTCGTGCGGAAGGTAGTTGAGCGTGACGACCAGGCTCCAGCGGTCCATCTGGCCCTGGTTGATCTGCTGGGTGCCGTGATAGAGGCCCGATGTGTCGCCCAGACCGATGGTGTTGGTCGTGGCGAAGAGGCGGAAGGCCGGGTGGGGGACGATCACGCGGTTCTGGTCGAGGAGCGTCAGGCGGCCCGATTGCTCGAGCACGCGCTGGATCACGAACATCACGTCCGGGCGGCCGGCGTCGTATTCGTCAAAGACCAACGCAACGTTGTTCTGCACGGCCCAGGGCAGGATGCCGTCACGGAATTCGGTGACCTGCTTGCCGTCCTTGAGGACGATGGCGTCCTTGCCGACGAGGTCAATACGCGAGACGTGCGAATCCAGGTTCACGCGCACCAGCGGCCAGTTGAGGCGCGATGCTACCTGTTCGATATGGGTCGATTTGCCGGTGCCGTGATAGCCCTGCACCATGACGCGGCGGTTGAAGGCGAAGCCGGCGAGGATGGCAAGGGTGGTATTGCGGTCGAAAAGGTAATCCGGGTCAGCCGGCGGCACGTGGCCGTTTGCTTCGGCATAGCCCTTGACCACCATGTCGCTGTCGATACCGAAGAGGTCGCGGACCTTGTATTCGGTATCCGGCAAGTTGGCGAATTCAGTCATATCGAAGTCCCTCGAACAGGGTGTTAGGTGGGCCGTCTCAAATCGGACAGCGGGCTCTATAGCAGCATTGGCAGAAAGGGCCTAGCGCTGAGATGGTCCGGCGGGGGAGCGGGCAGGAAGCCACGAACGGGCTGTCGCTCTTCCTTTCCATAGCGCCGCTGCGCGGGTGGGTTCAAGCGGCACCTCTGCCTCGCAGCAAATTCTCTTCCGTCATAACGCATCGGGCCCGCGCCGTGTTGCGGCGCGGGCCCGATCGAAAGGCTATCCGGCGTCCGTCAGGACTTGGCGGCGGGGACCGGCGCGGCGGTGGCGGTCTCGACCGGCGCGGCCTCCTGCGGCGTGTTGCCGAAGAGGTTGCCGATATTGCTGCCGATGCCGTTGAAGAAGCCGCCGATGGCTTCGCCACGGGCCTTGGCTGCGGCCTGGGTGGCGGCATCACGTTCGGCTGCCGCGACGGCGGCGCTTTCCTTCTTGCTGACATAGGCCACTTCGGTTTCGAAGGTGGCGTCGTCGGCGGCCTGCTTGGCCTTGAGGGCGGCGACCATGGTGGCGTCCTGGCTCAGCGCCGGGCAGGCGGCGACGGCGTCGAGCGGGGTGCCGGCAGGACCGGTGGCATTGAAGACGTAGCGGCGGTCGCAGACGTCCCAGCGCGGCGGGATCTTGGCGATCTCGAACTGGTCGTAGCCTTCCTTGATGTTCTTCCAGAAGGCCATGTTCGGGCTCTTGCTCTGCTTGGCCAGGTTCTGCGGCGTCATGCGGAACGGGAAGATCTGGAGCTGGAAGCTCGGATTGCCGCCCTTGAAGGTCTCGCGCGCCAGCGCATAGATCTCGGCGATGCCTTCGTCGGTCATGGCGTAGCAGCCGCGCGAGGAGCAATCGCCATGCACCATCAGGTCCGAACCGGTACGGCCATAGGCGCGGTCGAACTTGTTGGGGAAGCCGGTGTTGAAGGCAAGGTAATAGCTCGAGTTCGGGTTCATCAGGCCCGGCGTGATCGTATAGAAGCCTTCCGGGCTCTGCCGGTCGCCTTCCTTGATCTTGGGGCCGAGGTCGCCCGAATAGGCGCAGATCTCGTAGGTCTTGAACAGGCGGAAGTCGCCGGCCGAGGTCTGCTTCCAGACTTCGAGCTCGGAGCTTTCCTTAAAGATTCGCACCATCATCGGCGCGCCCGGGGACGAGCCCATCGAGGCGAGTTTGGTGACGGCGGCGCTGGTGAGCGGACGGTTGGCCTTGGCATTGCCTTTGCCGATGAAACCACCGCAGGCGGAAAGGGTTACGGCTACCCCCACCAGCAAGGCCGCGGCCGCGAGCTTACGGAAAAGACCAGTCGACAATTTGTAGTACTACCCGAATAGAGTTTGGTTTTTCGAAACTAAACGGGCTTGGTTACGCCCCCGTAACCCCGCACGGTAAACAGATGCTTACCAAAGAATTCGGGGCCCCTAAAGGCCCCGTTTTCCAATCATCCCAGGTGGGAGCCGATGGCGAGGAATTTTTCGCGCCGCTGCTCGCGCAGCTCCAGCCGGCCCTTGCCGTCGAAGTCCTTGACGAATTTCATGATGGCGTCGCGCGTGGAGGCCATCACCTCGTCCAGGTGGCGATGGGCGCCGCCGGCGGGTTCGGGAATGATGGCGTCGATGACGCCGAAGCCGAGGAGATCGGGCGCCGTGATCTTCATGTTGTTGGCTGCGTCCTGCGCCTTGGCGGCGTCGCGCCAGAGGATCGAGGCCCCGCCTTCCGGCGAGATCACCGTGTAGACGGCGTTTTCGAGCATCAGCACGCGATTGGCAGTGGCCAGCGCGATGGCACCGCCCGAGCCGCCCTCGCCGATGACGATGGCGAGGTTGGGCACGCCCAGCTCAAGGCTCTTTTCGGTCGAGCGCGCAATGGCCTCGGCCTGGCCGCGCTCCTCGGCCCCGATGCCAGGATAGGCGCCGGCTGTATCGACGAAGGAGACGATGGGCAGATTGAAGCGATCGGCCATGTCCATGATGCGGACAGCCTTGCGGTAGCCCTCGGGACGGGCCATGCCGAAATTGTGCTTGAGGCGGGTCTCGGTGGTCGAGCCCTTCTCGTTGCCCATGATGACCATCGGCACGCCGTTGATGCGGCCGACGCCGGCGATGACGGCAGCGTCCTCGCCGAACTTGCGGTCGCCCGCCAGCGGCTGCCACTCGGTGACGAGGGACTTCACATAATCGGAGAAATGCGGGCGCTGCGGATGGCGCGCCACCTGCGTGCGTTGCCAGGGCGTCAGCTTCTTGTAGATATCGACCAGCGCCTCTTCGGCGCGCGCGGAAAGCCGGTTGACCTCCTCGTCGATGGACACTGCCTGGTCAGTCTGCGCCAGCGATTTCAGTTCGGCGATCTTGCCTTCGAGGTCGGCGACCGGCTTTTCAAAGTCGAGATAGGATTGCATCCACCAGCCCGGTTGGGTTGTCGTATCGTTGGGCGGAGCCTGTCGCGCCCTAAAGTGGCCGCAAAGTGGCGATGCGCCCCTTCCGAGTCAAGTCGCTCGGCCGGAAAAGCTCCCATGCTTAATCGTCAGCTAGCGGATGATGGGTCTCCACCAGCGAGCGCAGCTTCTCGTCGAGCACGTGAGTATAGATCTGAGTAGTCGAGATATCGGCATGGCCGAGGAGGGTCTGGACGACGCGCAGGTCGGCGCCCCCGGCGAGGAGATGGCTGGCAAAGGCATGGCGGAGGACGTGGGGCGTGACTCGCGCCGAGGCGATGCCGGCACGACCCGCCAGGTCCTTGAGATCGCGCGCGAAAACCTGGCGGCTCAGATATCCGTCCTCGCCCTTGGCGGGGAAGAGGAAAATGCCCGGTTCGAGCGTTGCAAGCCAGGCGCGGATGGCGTCGCGGGCGCGGTCGGTGATCGGCACGATACGTTCCTTGTTGCCCTTGCCGCGAATGGTGAGGAAGCTGGCGTCGCGCATGACCGCGGCGCGCTTGAGGCTCACGAGTTCGGAAACGCGCATGCCGGTGGCGTAGAGCAATTCGAGCAACACATAGAGGCGCAGCGCGCCCGTTGCGTTCTCGTCATTGGCTTCCGCCTCGGCCGTGGTGAGCAGGCGGTCGATCTCGCCGACAGAGAGCACTTTGGGCAATGCCCGTTGCGCCTTGGGGCTCGCGACGATCCGGGTCGGGTCGTCCGGACGGATGCCGTCGGCGCAGAGGAATTTGTGGAATTGCCGGATGGCGCTGAGCTTGCGGGCACTCGAAGAGGCGGACAGGCCCTCGGCCTTGAGGCTTTCGAGAAAGCCCACGACCTCCTGCCGGGAGGCTTTGGTGAGGGCCGTACCCTTGCGCGCGAGCGTCGAGGCATAGTCGACGAGGTCGCGGCGATAGGCGGCAATGGTATTGGCGGCGGCGCCCCGCTCGGCGCTCATCATCTCGAGGAAGGCATCAATGAGATGCCCTTCGATGCGGCTCATTCCGGCCCGCCGGGCTGGACGAGCGGCGCCTCCTCATTGCTCGGCGTGCTGGTGGTGATCGGCACGGGCGCCTGCGCGGGCAGGGTGGGGTTGCTGGTGGTCTGGACGTCGGGCAGGCGCACAGGCTGGGCCACGAGCTCGCGCGCAGGAATGCGCACGGTGATTTCCTTCTCGCCCGGGTCGACCATGACGGTCAGCGCGAACATGGCCGCGTAGCCGAGGCCGACGATAAAGAGCAGGGCGATGACGAGGCGGATCAATGTGGGCATGTCGTCTACTATGCCGGGCAAATTCTAATGAATCTTCCTCTTTTTGCCTGGGGCGATCAAGGCCGGGAAGGTCCCGCCGCTTGACAACCGGCCCGGGCAAGGCTTGAACCGCCGGGCGATTTCTCCCAGCGGAGCCGGCAGGGTGCCCGATACTGAGACCACCAAGGCCGAAAGGCATGAACTGGCTGCCCGCCTGGGCAAGCGGCCGATCGTGCTCGTGGGCATGATGGGGGCGGGCAAGACCACGGTTGGCCGGCGCTTGGCCGCCAAGCTGGGTCGCAGGTTCCTCGACAGCGACGACGAGATCGAGACCGCTGCGGGCATGACCATCGAGGAATTCTTCGCTGCCCATGGCGAGCCGGAATTCCGGGCCGGGGAAGCGCGGGTCATCGCGCGGCTTCTCAAGGAGGACAATATCGTCCTCGCCACCGGCGGCGGCGCCTTCGTCAACCCGGAGACGCGCGCGCTCATCAACGCCAATGCGGTGTCGGTCTGGATCAAGGCCGAGTTCGAGCTGCTGTTCTCACGCGTTTCGCGCCGTTCCAACCGGCCTCTGCTCAAGACTGCCAATCCGCGCGACACGCTCAAGAAGCTCATCGAGGCGCGCTACCCGGTCTATTCGGAAGCGCACCTGACGGTGGTCTCCACCGACGTGCCGCAGGATACCGTGGCCAATGAGGTGATCGACGCGGTCGCCACCTATCTCAAGGACAAGTGACATGCCGAGCGCTCCCCTCCATACGGTCCACGTTCCGCTCGAGGGGCGGGCCTATGACATCCTGATCGGCAAGGGACTGCTCGAAAGCGCAGGCGAGCGGCTCAAGGCGCAGTTTCCGGGCCGCCGCTTCGGCATCGTGACCGATACGGCCGTCGCCAGGGCGCAGTTGCCGCGCCTTGCGGCCAGCCTGGATGCTGCGGGCCTCACCCATGCGACGATCACCGTGCCGAACGGGGAGGCCAGCAAGTCCTTCGCGCGGCTCAACGAAGTGGTCGAGGGCATTCTGGCGGCGCGACTCGAGCGCGGCGACGTCATCATCGCACTGGGCGGCGGCGTGGTCGGGGACCTCGCAGGGTTCGCGGCGGCCGTGGCACGGCGCGGCATGGACTTCGTGCAGGTACCGACCTCGCTCCTCGCACAGGTCGACAGCTCGGTCGGCGGCAAGACCGGCATCAACTCGCCCCATGGCAAGAACCTTATCGGCGCCTTCCATCAGCCCAAGCTGGTGCTGGCCGATCTCGATGCGCTCGACACATTGCCGCCGCGCGAATTCGCGGCCGGCTATGCGGAAGTCGCCAAGTACGGGCTCATCGACGACGAGGCCTATTTCTTCTGGCTCGAGGAGAACCGCCGCGAAATCTTCGAGGGCGGGCCCGCGCGTGCCGAGGCCATTGCCCGGGCCTGCGCGGCCAAGACCCGGTTCGTGCTTGCCGACGAAAAGGAAACCGGTGTGCGGGCCCTGCTCAATCTCGGCCACACCTTCGGGCACGCGCTCGAAACGGCGACCGGCTATTCGGACCGGCTGCTGCATGGCGAGGGCGTCGCCATCGGCATGGCGTTGGCCCATGCTTTCTCGGCCCGCAAGGGGCTGGCGCCGTCCCAGGATACCACCCGTGTCATCGCCCACCTCAAGGCGGCGGGTTTGCCGACACGGATCGGGGATATTCCCGGCGGGCGGCTGGAGCTTGACGAGCTCATGACCAATATCGCCCAGGACAAGAAGGTCGTGCGCGGGGCGCTGACCTTCATCCTGACGCGCGGTATCGGCAAGGCCTTCATCGAGAAGAATGTCGACCCTGCCGAAGTGCGGGCCTTCCTCGCCGAGGCGATCGAGGCCTAAGGCGCCACGGCGATGACGACGCGCCGATTGGCGCGGGCGCTCGGGCCGAACTTGGTGGTTTCACCCAAGCCCGTAGCCTCGGCCTTGGTGAACTTGATGCCCTTGTCGCGCAGGTATTTCAGTGCGTTCTGCGCCCGCTCGACCGAGAAGAGCGCGTTGGTGGCGTAGGAGCCGAACGTATCCGAATACCCCGTCAGGGTGATCGAGCAGGTCTGCTCGCCGATATCGCCCGCGATCTCGTCGAGGATCTTGTTGGTCGCGGGCGTCAGGTCGTTCGAGTTCTGGCCGAAGCCGGTGATGTCGTAGGATTTGCTGAGCGCGCAGGTATCGGAAGCCGGCTTGGCCGCTGCGGTCTCGGCAGCAGGCTCGGGTTGCTTCGCGGCTTCGACGGGGGCGGGCTCGGCGGGTTTGGGTTCTTCCACGGCCGCCTGGGGCTTGGACTCCTCGGCAGCGGTCGTGGCAGGCTTTGCCGGCTCTTCAGGCTTGGCGGCCTCTGCGGGCTTTGCCTCGGCCGCTGGAGCGGCTTCCTTGACCGGAGCTGGCTCGGGAGCCTTTTCGGCGACCGGGGGCTCGGGCTTTGCCTCCGGCTCGGTCGGCTTGCTCTGCGCAGCTTCGGTCGTGGCTTCGAGCCAACCACCCTTGGGCGCGGGAACCACCGCTTCGGCATTGCCGTCATTGATGGCGAGGTAGCCATCGACGAGTTCGCCGGGGACGATGCCGTCCTTGGTCACGGTGGCGAGCTGGTCCGCCTTGGTCTCGCGGCCATTGAGCGAAACCGAAGAGATGAAGAGGTTGCGGTCGCGGTTGGAGCCTTCGCCGCCATAGGCTTCGTTGGTGAGCTGGATGCGCAGGTCGCCATTGGTGGCGAAATCGGCTTCTGGGATATCGAAGCTGAAGCTTTCGACATATTGCGACTTGTCGGTCGCATCAGCGAAGCGTTTGTCGGTGCCGGTATCGATGGCCTTGTCGACGGCCCCCTCAGCCACCACCTTGCCATTGAGCGTCACGGCGAACTTGGGCGGGCCGTCATAGGCCTCCCCGCCGATGACAAGAACCAGCTTGGCCGGAGCGGCCGTTGCGAGAGTGGGGATGAAGGCCAAGGCAAAAGCCATGGCAAGCATTGCTTTTTTCGAGATCACGGTCGCCCTCCTGCTGTCGTTGCAGAAGTGGCTAGAGACCAAGAAGGGCGAATCTGCGCCGCGTTGATGGCAGCGCACGTCGTCGCTGCCGCAAAATCGCCGCACTGATGAACGGAATGGCGCAATAGATTAACGGCGTCAAATGCCTAGATCGCGCACAATTGTGGCAAGAGGGCTTGCGCGCAGGCGCGCGCAACCTGATCTAGGCGATATCGCGTGGCAATTGCTTGGGGGCTCCGGGTGCGAGCACTTCGATGGCGAGGGCATGGACGCCGCCCTTGATTTCGGCATCGAGCGCTTCCATGACAGCACGGTGTTGCGCCAGCCGGGTCATGCCGTCAAAATGGCGGGTCGCGATTCTGACGCGGAAATGCGTTTCTCCGCCTTCGCGCCAACCGGCATGACCACGATGCTTGTGGCTGTCGTCGATCACCTCGAGGTGTTCGGGCGCAAATTTGACGGAAAGTTTCTCGATGATGGTGTCGCGGACGGACATCGTTGGTCGCAATCTTTAATTATCGGTTCGGGTTGTAGTTAGGCGCAATGAAACTGGATTCCAAGCTGTTCGATGCCATCCGCATCCGGCCCCGGCACCAGGAAGAGCCCAAGGTGGAAACTCCGCCTTGTGCCTGGGAGGGCTGCGATCAGGCAGGCCTCTATCGCGCGCCCAAGGGCCATCGTGCCGAGGGCGAGTACCATAATTTCTGCCTTGAGCATGTCCGTCACTACAACATCGCCTTCAACTTCTTCTCGGGCATGAGCCAGGACGACGTCGAGGCTTATGTGTCGCGCTCGGCGGAAACCGATGGTCGGCCGACCTGGGGCATGGGCGCCAAGGCGGGGGCGAGCGCGCAGCCCAACCATCCGCGCAACGGCAAGGCAAAGACCTATGCTCGCGGCGAGCGTTTCCACGACCCGTTCCAGGTCTTTGCGCGCTACCGGCGCCACCAGAACAAGAATGGCAATCCGCAGGCCGAGCGTCGACGGCCGATGCACGAGCCCGACCGCCGCGCGTTCGAGGCGCTGGGGCTCGAGGGCGGCGCATCGTCCGAGGACATCAAGAAGGCCTATAAGGCGCTGGTGAAGATCCACCACCCGGACGCCAATGGCGGAGACCGGTCATCGGAAGATCGGCTGCGGGCGATTATCGTCGCCTACACGCATCTCAAGACCACCGGGTTCGTGAAGCGGTAGGTTCAGGAAGGTCGCCGTTGGCGGCCTTTTTCTTTTGTTCCGTTCAGTCTTGCTAGACGCAAAAAAACACCCCCGCCATGAGGCGAGGGTGTTTGCAATTTCGGGGCTGTCTCGGTGTCTAGAAGGCGCCGTGGCAATGCTTGAACTTCTTGCCCGAGCCGCAGGGGCAGGGGGCGTTGCGGGAGACGCCGACCAGGAGCTTGGGATCGATCGGGGCGAGGCCCGCAGCGGCGGCGGCTGTAGCGGCAGCGGTGCGCGGGCGGGTCAGGAGTTCGCCTTCCGCGTCGTTCTCGCCGGTGAAGGGATCGATGTGGGTTTCTTCGAGGCGCGAGAGGTCCGGCATCGGAGCGGGCTCGGGCGGCCGGGTCTGGATTTCGACATGGGCGAGCTGGGTAGTGACCAGTTCGCGCAGGTTTGCCAGCATGGCCTGGAAGAGCTCGAAGGCTTCCTGCTTGTATTCGTTGAGCGGATCGCGCTGGGCGAGGCCGCGCCAGCCCACGACCTTCGAAAGATGGTCGAGGGTCACCAGGTGCTCGCGCCAGAGGCCATCGATCGACTGCAGCAGGATCGACTTCTCGATCTGGCGCATCACCGTCGGGTTGGCCGAGCCGGCATCGGCCAGGGACTTGAGCGTGCGCTCTTCCTTGGCGGCATAGGCTGCATCGGCCGCCTGGGTCAGGCGCTCGCGCACCATCTCGACGTCGATGTCTTCTTCCTTCACCCAGCTGCCAACCGGAGCCTCGATATTGAGGTAGGTCTTGGCGGCGGCTTCGAGCTGGTCGGTATTCCACTGCTCGGGATAGGAGCGCTCGGGGATCGCCTTGGCGATGATGTCGTCCACGACGTCGTGGCGCATCTCGGCGATGGTCTCGGAAACGTCCTCGCTGTCCATCAGGTCCAGACGCTGTTCGAAGATCACCTTGCGCTGATCGTTCATCACGTCGTCGTACTTGAGGATGTTCTTGCGGATGTCGAAGTTGCGCGCTTCCACGCGACCCTGGGCCCGCTCGATGGCCTTGGTCACCCATGGGTGGGTGATGGCTTCGCCCTGCTCGAGACCGAGCTTGGAGAGCATCGTGTCCATGCTCTCGACGGGGAAGATGCGCATCAGGTCGTCCTGAAGCGACAGGAAGAACTTGGAATGACCCGGGTCGCCCTGACGGCCGGAACGGCCGCGCAGCTGGTTGTCGATGCGGCGGCTTTCGTGACGCTCGGTGCCGATGACCATGAGGCCGCCGGCGGCCAGCGCCTTCTGCTTGTCGGTTTCGATCTGGGCTTCGATCTCGGCGATCCTGGCGGTGCGCTCGGCCCCTTCGAGGCCGGCGGCCTGTTCGGCCACGCGCATTTCGAGGTTGCCGCCCAGCTTGATGTCGGTACCGCGGCCGGCCATGTTGGTGGCGATGGTGATGGCGCCCGGCACACCGGCATCGGCCACGATATGGGCCTCCTGCTCGTGGTAGCGGGCGTTGAGCACCTTCATCTCGCCGACCTTCTTCTGCCGCAGCAGTTCGGCCAGCATTTCCGACTTCTCGATCGAGGTGGTGCCCACGAGCACGGGCTGGCCGCGCTTCTGGCAATCGATGATGATGTCGGCGATCGCGTCGAACTTCTCGGCCGCCGTACGGTAGATGGCGTCGTCGTCGTCCTTGCGCGAAACCGGCACGTTCGTCGGGATGGTCACGACGTCCAGGCCGTAGATGTCGGCGAATTCGGCCGCCTCGGTCGCCGCCGTACCGGTCATGCCGGCCAGCTTCTTGTAGAGACGGAAGTAGTTCTGGAAGGTGATCGAGGCGAGCGTCTGGTTCTCAGGCTGGATCTTGACGCGTTCCTTGGCCTCGAGTGCCTGGTGCAGGCCTTCCGAATAGCGGCGGCCCGGCATCATGCGGCCGGTGAATTCGTCGATGATGACGACTTCGTCGTTCCGGACGATGTAGTCCTTGTCGCGCTGGAACATCTTGTGGGCGCGCAGGGCCGAGTTGAGGTGGTGGACGAGCGCCACGTTCTCGAGGTCGTAGAGGGAATCGCCCTTGAGCAGGCCTTCGGCAGTCAGGCGCTCTTCGAGCTTTTCGATGCCCTGGTCGGTGAAGGTCACCGCGCGCTGCTTCTCGTCGAGCTCGAAATCGCCTTCGACGATGATCGGGATGATGTCATCGACCTTGAGGTAGAGGTCGGAGCGGTCCTCGGAGGGGCCGGAAATGATGAGGGGGGTACGAGCCTCGTCGATGAGGATCGAGTCCACTTCGTCCACGATCGCGAAGGCATGGCCGCGCTGCACCATCTGGGCGCGCGCATATTTCATGTTGTCGCGAAGGTAGTCGAAGCCGAATTCGTTGTTGGTGCCGTAGGTGACGTCAGAGTCGTAGGCGGCCTTGCGCTCGTCGTCGTTGAGATCGTGGACGATGATGCCGACCGACAGGCCGAGGAAGCGGTAGACCTGACCCATCCATTCGGCGTCGCGCTTGGCGAGGTAGTCGTTGACGGTAACGACGTGGACGCCGTTGCCGGCGAGCGCATTGAGATAGACGGGAAGCGTGGCGACCAGGGTCTTGCCTTCACCGGTGCGCATCTCGGCGATGGCGCGCTCGTTGAGCACCATGCCGCCGATAAGCTGCACATCGAAGTGCCGCATGCCCAGCGAGCGCTTGGCTGCCTCACGAACTGTTGCGAAAGCGGGAACCAGGAGGTCGTCGAGCTTGGCGCCGTTGGCCAGCTGCTGACGGAACTCGTCGGTGCGGGCACGCAGCTGCTCGTCGGTCAGCTTGGAGAGTTCGGGTTCGAGCGCGTTGATGGCATCGACGCGCCCCTGGAAGCGCTTGACGTGCCGATCATTTGCGGAGCCGAAGATCCGCTTGAGCGCAGCAATCACCATTGCTCTTGATCCTTTAACTGATGTGCGGCGGTAGGCGTCGCAATTCTACTCTTACGGGCAAGGCCCGCTCATCCGCCCCGTCCAGGCTCTTTAGAAGCGTCGAGACATGTAAGAGCGGGGCTTTGTCTTGTCAACGTGGCCAAAATGGGCCAAACCAAGCGCCTTCGCGCCGTCGAGGGCAGCGCGCGGCTCAAGGAGACTGTATTGATTATGACCGACCGCACCCCTTCCCGTGCCGTCTCGCCGATCGCCCGTCTGGGCGGGGTGCTGATGCTCGGAACCGCCTTGTTCATCATGCCGCTAGGCGCAATGGCACAGGACGCCACCCAGCCGGCTGCCCCCGCTGCGGCGCCTGCCCAGCCGGCCGCTCCGACGCCCGATACGGTGGTTGCCAAGGTTGGCGAAGACGCCATTACCGAAGCCGATATTTCTTTTGCGGCCGAAGATCTGGCCCAGGAATTGGCCAATGTTCCGCCCGATCAGCGCAAGGCATTCCTGCTCACCGTGCTGATTGACATGAAAGTGATGGCCAATGCCGCCAAGGCCGCGGGCATGGACCAGACCGACATTTTCAAGCGCCGCCTTGCCTATCTCGAGGACCGCGCCCTGCGCCGCGCCTATTTCGCCGAGAAGGTGACGGCAGCCGTCACGCAGGAGGCCGTGCAGGCCGCCTATGACAAGTTCGTCGCCGACTTCAAGCCGCAGGACGAAGTTCACGCCCGCCACATCCTCGTCGCTACCGAGGACGAAGCCAAGGCGATCAAGACGGAACTGGACGGCGGCGCCTCGTTCGAGGACCTGGCCAAGGCCAAGTCCATCGATCCTTCCGCCAAGCAGAACGGTGGAGATCTCGGCTTCTTCTCGGCCGGCCAGATGGTCAAGCCGTTCGAGGAAGCCGCTTTCAAGCTCGAGCCCGGCCAGATTTCCGACCCGATCCAGAGCCAGTTCGGCTGGCACGTCATCAAGGTCGAGGAAAAGCGCAAGTCTTCGCCCCCGCCGCTGCAGCAGGTTGCCCAGCAGCTCCAGCAGCAGCTCATGTTCACCGGCTTCGACAACGCCATCGCCGAGCTCAAGAAGGGCGTGGCGATCGATATCCCCGATGCGGCCCTTGCCGATCAGGTCAAGCAGCAGTCGCAGCAGGCCGAGGAAGCCGCGCCGACCAATTAAGGCCGGACAATTCCCGCTACCATTTGATGAACAGCCCGCTCGAATTCCTCGGCGGGCTGTTTGCTTTCTGGCGCCCCGCCATTGTGCACGCCCGATCATCGCGGCGGAGCCAAGGCGCTTGCGCTTGCGCCCGGCTTCGGGCAAACGGATTCACAACGACGTGCCACTCCAGGACTAAGCTCATGGCCCATCCCGTTTCTCCCCTCGCGCCCAAGACCTATCCCGAATTGCCGGAAGTTCCGGGCGCGCGTTTTGCGACGGCCGAAGCCGGCATCAAGTACAAGAACCGGACCGACGTGCTGCTGGTGGCGCTGGACGAGGGCACGAGCGTGGCCGGCGTCTTCACCCGCTCCAAGTGCCCCTCGGCGGCGGTCGACTGGTGCCGGCAGAACCTGGGCGGCGGCGCGGCGCGCGGGCTCGTGGTCAATTCGGGCAATGCCAATGCCTTTACCGGCCACAAGGGCCGCGAGAGCGTGCAGAAGACCGCCGACATCGCGGCAAAGGCGCTCGGCTGCAAGACCAGCGAAATCTTCCTCGCCTCGACAGGCGTGATCGGCGAGCCGCTCGATGCCTCCAAGTTCGAGGGCGTACTCGATACGCTCGCCGGTCGGCTGGTGTCGGCGCCGTGGATGGATCCAGCCAAGGCCATCATGACCACCGACACCTTCCCGAAGGTGGCGACGGCGACGGTCGAGATCGACGGCGTGGAAATCGTGATCTCGGGCATTGCCAAGGGTTCGGGCATGATCGCGCCGGACATGGCGACCATGCTTTCCTTCGTCTTCACCGATGCGGCCATTGCCGCGCCGGTGCTGCAGGGCCTCTTGGCCGACAAAGTCAGGCCGAGCTTCAACTCGATCACCGTCGACAGCGACACCTCGACCTCCGACACGCTCATGGCCTTTGCCACCGGCAAGGCGGCGGAGCGGGGCGTGGCGCCGATCGAGAGCGCGGACGATCCGCGCGCGGCCGTCTTCGGCGAGGCGCTGGGCGACGTGCTTTACGAACTCGCTATCCAGGTCGTGCGCGACGGCGAAGGCGCGACCAAGTTCGTGACCGTCAATGTCGAAGGTGCGACGAGCGACGAGAGCGCGTTCCGCATCGCCAAGGCCATTGCGGATTCTCCGCTGGTCAAGACGGCCATTGCCGGCGGCGACGCCAATTGGGGGCGCGTGGTGATGGCAGTGGGCAAGGCCGGCGAACCGGCTGACCGCGACAGGCTCTCGATCCGTTTCGGGGACCTGGTGGTTGCCGAGGCCGGCGAGCGGTCGCCGAAATATGACGAAGCCAGGACCTCGGCCTATATGCGCGAGGAAGACCTCGAGATCGGCGTGGCGCTGGGCCTCGGCGAGGGCCGGGCGACGGTCTATACCTGCGATCTCACCCATGGCTACATCGCCATCAACGGCGATTATCGCTCGTGAGCGATCGGCCGATCCTTCTCGTCGTCGCCTGCGCGCTGGTCGATGCCGACCGGCGCGTGCTCATCGCACAGCGGCCCGAGGGCAAGAACCTGGCCGGGCTCTGGGAGTTTCCCGGTGGCAAGCTCGAGCCGGGCGAGGGGCCGGAGGAAGCGCTGATCCGCGAACTGCGCGAGGAGCTGGGCATCGAGACGAAGTCGGCGTGCCTGGCGCCGCTAACATTTGCCAGCCATTCTTACGAGAATTTTCACCTGTTGATGCCACTCTATGTGTGCCGGAAATGGCAGGGATTTCCGCAGGCTAAGGAACATTCGGCGCTCAAGTGGGTGCGTCCGCAGGCCTTGCGCGACTACCCGATGCCACCTGCCGACGAGCCGCTGATCGCGCCCTTGTGCGACCTGCTCTGAACCCGGCCGATAGGGGACCCGCTTGCGGGTTCCGGGACGAGTCTGGAACAGAAGGTTCGGAACTGCCCATGCTGGAACGTGCGCTGAAGCGTTTTCTGAGTGACGAGGCCGGAGCGACGGCGATCGAGTACAGCCTTCTGGCCGGGCTCATCGCGGTTGTGGCGATTGCCGGGGTCTTCGCCACGGGTGGCGGGGTGAGTTCGCTGTTCGACTACATCAAGGACAATGCCATCCCGGCATTGACGCCCAAGGGCTAGGGTCCGTACTCAATTGTACCGGTAGGTGAGGTTGCGATAGCCGCCCCACCCACCGGACTTCCCCGGACTTGATCCGGGGCCCATTGCCATTCTCCACTCGAGTGGAGATATCCGTGGGCCCCGGCTCTGCGGCCGGGGAAGTTCAGTGGTTGTGGCGCGCGGCAGACGGACAGCGCTTCCGTTGGAATCTGTCGGATGGGGAGATAAGCGCTCTGCGGGCGCCGGGACTTATTGAGTGCCGATTGAGTACCGACCCTAGGCTAGGAGCCGGCCTTGTCTCCAAGAATCCGGGTCATGCTCACCTTGGCGCTGCCCGGCGCCAACGGCTTCTGCTGGCTTTCATGCGGAGCCCAGCCGCTCATCCAAATGATTTCAAGCGTGGCGCGGATGCGGCCGTCGGGATCGCCGGCGAGGTCCTTGTAGGCCTCCGCAGCGCCGGCGAGGAGGCTGGCCGTGGCCATCCGTTCGGGACGATCGGCAAGAGGGTTTGAAGCGCCGAGGCGCTTGAGGTCCTGCATGAGCGAGAGCGGGTGGGCGTAGCGGACGACGTGGTTCTCGACATCGGCGACGGGCAGGGCGAAACCGGCGCGCTGGAGCAGGGCGCCGGCATCCTTGATCTCGATGAACGGGGCGACGCGGGCATAGGCGCCGCCGGAACGGGAAACGTCGGCCGTGAGGAAAGCCTGGCGCAGCTCGGTGAGGGTATTGCCGCCGATGGCGGCGGCGAGCAGCAGGCCGTCGGGGCGCAGGTGCCGGCGGAGGCGGGCGAGGAAGCCCGGGACGTCGTTGACGATCTGGAGATCGAAAATGGAGACGATGAGATCGTAGTCGCTGCGCGGCAGCGCCAGGTCTTCCGGATCGAGGAGGAGCTGGCCGGGGGCGGCAATGGCGGTGCCGGCGCGCTCGAAGGAGAAGACCCCGTCATGCGTCTCGCCCCGCTCGGGCAATACGGTCGCGTCTGGCCCCATGATGAGCGCCTGCTCGAAGCGGCGGGTGACGGCGAGAAGCCGATCCTGCAGGTCGTAGAGGGCGAGCGAGGTGACGAAGTCCTCGGCGCCGGCCTGGCGACGCTGGAGGTGCCGGACGATGAGGTCGTGGTCGAAAACGATCGGCGCGGTCATGAACGTCTTTCGAGGCAGGCAATCGGGATAAATGCCGAGCGCCAAAAGCGCCCGGATGCCGCAGGATGCGGTTATGGACAGCGCACCGGGCCTTGTCAAAGTGTTTGCAGCCGCCACCGTCCTGAGGCGCGGCGCGACGATGCTGCTCGACCAGCTCTACCCGCCGACCTGCCTGGCCTGCCAGCGGCCGGTGAGCCAGGCGCATACCCTATGCCCAGAGTGCTTTGCGCAGTTGCGGCCGATCTCGGCGCCCTATTGCCCGGTGCTGGGCATTCCGTTCGCGGTCGACCTCGGGAAGGGGGCGCTTTCGGCCGAGGCGATCGCCGATCCGCCGCCTTTCGACCGGGCGCGGGCGGCCCTGGTCTATAACGATGCGGCGCGGCGGATCGTGTCACGGCTCAAATATGGCGACCATCCCGAGCTGGCCCGGTTCTGCGCGCGGCTCATGGCTTCGGCGGGGCGTGACCTCTGGGATGGAAACCCGGTATTGATGCCGGTGCCGCTGCATTTCACCCGCAGGATCGAGCGGCGGTACAACCAGTCCGAAGAACTGGCGCGGGCGCTCGGGAAGCTGCTGCATCTCGATTGCGATCCGCATCTTGCCAGGCGCCAGCGGCGGACGCGCCAGCAGGTGGGGCTTTCAGGCGACCAGAGACGACGGAACGTCTCGGGTGCCTTCTCGGTGCATCCCGATCTCCTGGCACGGCTGCGAGGGCGACGGGTGGTGGTGGTCGATGACGTGCTGACGACCGGCTCGACCGTCAATGCGCTGACCAATGCCCTGAAGCGGGCGGGTGTGCATCAAATCGATGTCATGACTTTCGCCCGCGTTGTCATTGGTCTCGACTTGCCCATATAGATGGGAGACATCCTCGGAGACTTTGATGGCAAAGGTCGAAATCTACACCACGCCCACCTGCCCCTATTGCCACGCGGCCAAGGCGCTGCTGGCGGACAAGGGTGTGCAATATGACGAGATCACCGTGCTCGATCCGTCCCTGCGCGCTGCCATGACCGAGCGCGCGCATGGCCGTCGCACGGTTCCCCAGATCTTCGTGGGCGAAACCCATGTGGGCGGGTATGACGA
This sequence comes from Paradevosia shaoguanensis, assembly GCF_016801025.1. Lineage (GTDB taxonomy): Bacteria > Pseudomonadota > Alphaproteobacteria > Rhizobiales > Devosiaceae > Paradevosia > Paradevosia shaoguanensis. The sequence goes on from NZ_CP068983.1 coordinate 2,334,028, forward strand.
CATGGCGGCTCTCGACCGCCAGGGCAAGCTCGACCCGCTGCTGCAGGCCTAATGAGCACCTCCACCAGAATTGCCGCCGTCCAGATGCGCTCGGGCCTGACGCCCGCGGCGAACCTCGACGCGCTCGACGCCTTCGTGGCGCAGGCCGTGGCACAGGGCGCGCAATATGTGCTCAGCCCGGAAGTGACCGTGGCCTTCGCCGAGAACAGCGAGGGCCTGGCGCGGGTGGCGGGGCCGGCGGAGGAGAATGGCGACATTGCGCGGGCGGCGGAAATCGCCGATGCGCACAACGTCTATCTCCATGTCGGCTCGCTCGCCGTGGCGCTGCCGGATGGGCGGTTCGCCAACCGTTCCATGCTCTTCGGACCGGATGGGTCGGTCGTGGCAAGCTACGACAAGATCCACCTTTTCGATGCTACCCTGCCGGGGTTGCGCGAGTACCGCGAGAGCGCGACCTACAAGGGTGGCGAGGAGGCGGTGGTGACCCCGCTTCCGGGGTTCAGGCTCGGCATGGCCATCTGCTACGACGTCCGCTTCCCGGCGCTCTTCAATGCACTGGCCAATGGCGGGGCCGAGGTGGTCTCGGTGCCGGCGGCCTTTACCGTGCCGACGGGCGAGGCGCATTGGGAAGTACTGCTGCGGGCGCGGGCGATCGAGACCGGCTCCTATGTCATCGCGGCGGCGCAGGGCGGCCGGCACGAGAATGGGCGGGCCACCTATGGGCATTCGATGATCATCGACCCCTGGGGCAAGATCCTGGCGCAGATCGATGGGGACGCGCCCGGCGTGATCGTGGCCGACGTCGATCTCGAGCGCGTCGCGGACGCGCGGGGCAGGGTGCCTGCGCTTGCCAATGCGCGGCCCTTTTCGCTAAGCGTTAACCAATCGGCGCGTAAAGTGCCGGTCTGAAAGGTTCTGGGTTACGTGATCCACTACTCCCTCGTTTGTGAAAACGAACACAAGTTCGAAGCCTGGTTTGCCAATGCAGGCGCCTTCGACGCCCAGAGCAAGCGCGGTATCGTTACCTGCCCGGTCTGCGACTCCCGACAGGTCCATAAGGCGCTGATGGCGCCGGCCGTATCGCGTACCAAATCGGAAAAGGTGTCGCTCTCGATCGGCCACCCCCAGCACGACCAGATCCGGGCGGCGCTGCGCGCCATGCGCGACAAGGTGACGAGCGAGGCCGATTATGTCGGCGACAAGTTCGCCGAGGAAGCGCGCAAGATCCATTTCAAGGACGTGGAAGCGCGCGGCATCTATGGCGAGGCGACGGCCGACGAAGTGGCGGCGCTCGTCGAGGACGGGGTGGATTTCATGCCGCTCCCCAATATCCCGGAAGACCACAACTAGGCGCCGTTTTTGTTCAACAGGGGTTGAACTTGCAGGATGAGGGGCACACGTTTGTGTCCCCTCTCTCCAGCGGAGCCTACCCATGTCAGAACCCAATGCAGCGCTAGCCGGCCAGTTTTCGATTGGCGGCGATCTCACCATCAACCGCCTCGGCTTCGGGGCGATGCGCATTACCGGGGAGGGCATCTGGGGCCAGCCCAAGGATGTCGAGGAGGCGCGGCGCGTGCTGCGCCGGCTCAAGGCGCTGGGCGTCAACTTCGTCGATACCGCGGAAAGCTATGGGCCGGAGGTCAGCGAGCAGCTGATCGCCGACGAGCTCTATCCCTATGATGGCTTCGTGATTGCGACCAAGGCCGGGCTGCAACGGCCGGGACCCAATCACTGGGTGCAGGACGGGCGGCCCGAGGTGCTGCGGCGCGGGCTGGAGGCGAGCCTCAGGCGGCTCAAGGTCGAGCGGATCGACCTCTGGCAGCTCCACCGCATCGATTCCAAGGTGCCGCGCGACGAGCAGTTCGCGGCCATTGCCGGCTTCGTCAAGGACGGGCTCGTGCGCCATGTGGGGCTGAGCGAGGTGACGGTCGAGGAGATCGAGGCGGCGCAGAAATACTTCCCGGTCGCCACGATCCAGAACCGGTACAACCTCTTTGACCGGGCGAGCGAGGAGGAGCTGGAGTTCTGCGAGGCCAATGCTATCGGCTTCATCCCCTGGGCGCCGCTGGCGAGTGGGCGGGTCGGCGGGCGGCCGGTGCTTGAAGCGGTGGCGCAGCGGCATGGCGCGAGCCCGGGTCAGATCGCGCTGGCCTGGATGCTCAAGCGCAGCCCGGTGATCCTGCCGATCCCCGGAACGGGCAAGGTGGCGCACCTGGAAGAGAACGTCGCCGCGGCTGGGATCACGCTGAGCGAGGGCGACATGGCGGAGCTGGAGGGAGCTTCGTGAGAGGGGATAAGGTGCGGGCGACGGTCTGGGGCGGGCGCGCTGCGCGCGTTCCGGGCGTCGTGCGGCAGGCTTAGTGTGGTGAGGTCCGCGCGTATTTTGGGGGGATAAGTGGCTTTTTGACGGGTTTTTGCACCCTGCTATTTTCTTAAGCCATTGATATATAATATTATTATTGCTTGAGCGGGTTTCAAATCGTTAAATTTTGACTCAATTTCGGGCAATGTTTGGCGATGTTTCGTGGCTTTTCGCACCAAATTCGGGGTTCCTGAGGACTCTCAAACGAGTGGTTTTCTGTGTTGGCAGTTTTGGGCTCGGGGAGATGGTTCCCAGAGTCTAGGGCATGGTTGGACGAGGGGGATAAGTTTTCAGGCGCGGAGGCTGAAAGGCGGACGTGCGCAACCACGCGGTCCGGGACGGCAGTTGGCGCCGGTGCGGACGTCGCCGGGCGTTAGGGTTCGTACTCAATAAGTCCCGGCGCCCCCAGAGCGCTTATCTCCCCATTCGAAAGATTCCAACGGAAGCGCTGTCCGTCTGCCGTGCCACAACCACTGAACTTCCCCGGCCGCAGAGCCGGGGCCCACGGATTGCTCCACTCGAGTGGAGAATGGCAGTGGGCCCCGGATCAAGTCCGGGGAAGTCCGGTGGGTAGGGCGGCCATCGCAACCTCATCTACCGGTGCAATTGAGTACGGATTCTAGGCTTCGAGCTGGGTGCGGAGGCGTTCCATGGCGCCGCGGATCCAGGGGCCTTCGCGGCCGTCGGCGACCTTGAACCAGAGGCGGGTCATCTTGGGCCACCAGGTGACTTCCAATGTGCCTTTTTCGCCGGCGCGCTTGAAATGCCAGTGGACGCAGCCGGGATAGGTGCCGAGCGTGCCGCGCATGGCCACGATCAGCTCCTCGCGGGCCGCAGCCTGCTCTACGGTGACCGGGACCGATTTGGCATCGGTGCCGGCCGGCATATGGACTTCCAGTTCGATCACCGTGGCTTCCCCTCAGTCGCGGCGGACAATCAAGCCGATTTAGGCTTTTCCGCAAGCAACATATAGTTGACCGCCATGTCGGGCGATTGTCGCCAGGCGTCGCGTAGCGGGTTGTACACAACTCCCGTGCGGTCGGTGACTTTCATGCCGTTGCGCTCGATGAGCGCGGTGATTTCCTCGGGCGTGAGGAACTTGTCGTAGGAATGGGTGCCGACCGGCAGCCAGCGCAGGATGTGCTCGGCCCCGACGATGGCGAGCGCGAAGGCGCGGGCGGTGCGGTTGATGGTGGCGACGACCATGAGGCCGCCCGGACGCACGAGCTGGACGCAGCTCTTCATGTAGAGCGGTACGTCCGAAACGTGCTCGACGACTTCCATGTTGAGGACGATGTCGAACTGCTCACCCGCTTCGGCCAGGGCCTCGGCGGTAGTGGCGCGATAGTCGATCTCGAGATCGGACTGGGCAGCGTGGACCTGGGCGATCCTGATGTTGCGCTCGGCGGCATCGGCGCCCACGACATCGGCGCCCAGCCGCGCCATGGGTTCGCTCAGGAGCCCGCCCCCGCAGCCGATATCGAGGAGGCGCAGGCCGGCGAGCGGACGGCGCTCGGCGGCATCCTTGCCGAAATGGGAAATGGCGTGGTCGCGGATATAAGCGAGGCGCACGGGATTGAACTTGTGGATCGGCTTGAACTTGCCGTTCGGGTTCCACCATTCCTCGGCCATGGCCCCGAACTTGGCGACTTCCTCGTTGTCGATGGTCGTGGTCGTCATAAAGCATCGTCTCCATGGGTGGAACGAGAGTGAGGTGCGGGATTGGCGGAACCATGTCAAGGCGCGCCGGGCGCCGCGTCCCTTTGCTTATTGAATCGTGCACGCCTTTGTGGCAGGAGACGCGCGCAGTTTTTCAGTGTCTTGCCGTCCGGTTGGACCGGCGGTTATCCGGGATAAATCCATGGCCCGTATCGTTGTGAAGTTTGGCGGCACCTCGGTCGCCAACGTGGAGCGCATTCGTCAGTCCGCGCGCCATGTCAAACGTGAGATCGACGCCGGTCACCAGGTGACCGTGGTCGTTTCGGCCATGTCGGGCAAGACCAATGAGCTGGTGGCCTGGACCAAGGACGCGGCAGCTCTCCACGATGCACGCGAATACGACGCCGTCGTGGCTTCGGGCGAGCAGGTGACGGCGGGCCTCATGGCCATCGTGCTTTCCGAAATGGGCGTGCCCTCGCGTTCGTTCTCGGGCTGGCAGGTGCCGATCCGGACGGACGACGCGCATGGCGCGGCGCGCATCACCGATATCGATCCGGCCAACCTCAATGAATTGATGGATGCCGGCTGGGTGCCGGTGATCACGGGCTTCCAGGGCGTGGCGCCTTCGGGTCGCGTGACGACGCTGGGCCGTGGCGGCTCGGATACGTCGGCGGTGGCGGTGGCGGCGGCGGTCAAGGCCGATCGTTGCGACATCTATACGGATGTAGATGGGGTCTACACGACCGATCCGCGCATCGTGCCCAAGGCACAGCGGCTCAACAAGATCGCCTTCGAGGAAATGCTCGAAATGGCTTCGCTCGGCGCCAAGGTGCTCATGATCCGCTCGGTGGAGCTGGCCATGGCGCAGGGCGTGCGCCTCGTGGTCCGTTCGTCGTTCGATGATCCGGATGCCCCCCAGATTGCCCCCGATGGAACTCCCGGCGTGCCCGGTACGCTCGTATGCGATGAGGATGAGATCATGGAAAAGCAGATCGTTTCGGGCGTGACGCTCGCCAAGGCCGAGGCCAAGATCACGCTGCGCGGCGTCAAGGATCGTCCCGGTGTTGCCGCCGCCATTTTCGGCGCGCTGGCGGACCAGTCGATCGTGGTCGACATGATCGTGCAGAATATTTCGGATGACGGCGCGACCACCGACATCACCTTCACGGTGCCCGACAGCGACTATGACCGCGCCATCAAGGCGATCGAGGACGCCGGGGAAACCATCGAATATTCGCGGATTTCCGGCTCCAAGGGCGGCGCCAAGATTTCGGTCGTGGGCGTAGGCATGCGTAGCCATGCGGGCGTTGCATCCTCGATGTTCAAGGCCCTTGCGGAAAAGGGCATCAATATCCAGTTGATCACCACTTCCGAGATCAAGACTTCGGTGCTGATCGACGACCAATACGCCGAGCTTGCGGTGCGGGCCCTGCATACGTATTACGGTTTGGACAAGACAGACGCCTGAGGGCCAGCGACGAGGGGTCGCCGCCGCGCCCAGGCTAGGGAGCGGCGCAAGCCGCCAGGGTGAAATGGCCACATTGACCGGCGGTCCGCGCGTCCTGCTCAGGCAGTTGCGCGAAACCATGGCGGAGCCCCTGGGCTCGCAGGACCGGCTCAACAAGATCGTCGATCTGATCGCGGACAATATGCGGGCCGACGTGTGCTCGTTCTATGTCCTGCGCGACGACGGCGCGCTCGAACTCTTCGCCACGCACGGCCTCAAGGCCGAAGCGGTGCACATGACGACGCTGCGCCTGGGCGAGGGCCTGGTCGGCCTCATCGCGGCGGAAGCCGAGCCACTCAGCCTCGACAACGCTCCGGCCCATCCGTCTTTCGCCTATCGCCCGGAAACGGGGGAAGATCCTTTCTACGCCTTCCTCGGCGTTCCAGTGCTGCGCGCCGGACAAACTCTTGGCGTACTCGTCGTCCAGAACAAGGACCGGCGCGTTTTCGGCGAGGATGAAGTCGAGGCGATGCTGACGACCGCCACCATTCTTGCCGAGATGATCGCCACGTCCGAATTCGACAGCCTGATCAAGCCCGGCTCGGATATCGATCTGCGCCGGCCGCGGACCTTCGATGGTCTGGCGCTTGCCGAAGGCATAGCGCTGGGCCAGGTGGTGCTGCACGACCCGCGCGTGGTGGTGAACAATTTCATCGCCGACGATATCGACGCGGAAAAGCAGAGACTCGACCTTGCGCTCGAAAAGATGCGCGTGTCGATCGACGTGATGCTCGATCACGGCGACATGCAGCCGTCTTCCGACCACCGCGAGATTCTCGAAACCTACCGCATGTTCGCCAATGATCGCGGCTGGGTGGGGCGGCTGATGGAGGCCATCGACAACGGGCTTTCGGCCGAAGCGGCGGTCGAGCGCGTGCAGAACGATACGCGTGCGCGCATGCTGCGCCAGACGGACCCCTATATCCGCGACCGGCTGCATGACCTCGACGACCTGGCCAACCGGCTGCTGCGCGTGCTGACGGGCAATGCGGACGGACTGGGCAAGGAATTGCCGGACAACGCTATTCTCGTCGCCCGCAATATGGGGCCGGCGGAACTGCTCGAATACGATCGCACCAAGCTGCGGGGCATCGTGCTCGAAGAGGGCGGGTCGACCTCGCACGTGGCCATCGTCGCCCGATCGCTGGGCGTCGTCGCCGTGGGGCAGGCCGAGAGCATCGTCTCGATGTCCGAAGAGGGCGACGACATCATCGTCGATGGCGCCACCGGTACGGTGCATCTGCGGCCGACGCCCGATGTCGAGCAGACCTATGTCGAAAAGGTCAAGCTGTCGGCCAAGCGGCGCGCGCATTACCTGGCGCTGCGCGACCTGCCGTCGGTGACGCGCGACGGGGTCAAGATCACGCTGCTGCACAATTCGGGGCTGGTGGCTGACCTGCCCATGCTCAACGAGACGGGCGCGGAGGGCGTCGGGCTCTTCCGCACCGAATTGCAGTTCATGATCGCCTCCAAGCTTCCCCGGCTCAACGAGCAGGTGGAGCTTTACCGCGATGCGCTGCGCATTGCGGGCGACCGGCCGGTGGTGTTCCGGCTCCTCGATATCGGGGGCGACAAGGTCGTGCCCTATATGCGCTCGGCGGCGGAAGAAAATCCGGCCATGGGCTGGCGCTCGCTGCGCCTGGCGCTCGATCGGCCGGGGTTGCTGCGTACGCAGGTGCGGGCGCTCCTGATGGCGGCCGAAGGCAAGCCGATGAAGATCCTCGTGCCTATGGTGACCGAGGCCTTCGAATTCCGGCAGGCGCGGATGGTCGTGCAGAAGGAAATCGACCGGCTCAAGCGCGCGGGCGAGACCGTGCCGACCAAGGTCGAACTCGGGGCGATGATCGAAGTGCCATCGCTGCTCTTCGAGCTCGATCAATTGCTGCCGGAAGCCGATTTCGTCTCGATCGGCTCGAACGATCTCATCCAGTTCCTGACGGCGGCCGACCGCGCCAATCCGCGGGTATCCAAGAATTACGATCCGATCGCGCTGCCGCGGTTGCGGGCGCTGCGCCATATCGTGGATGCGGCGCGGCGCTACAACGTGCCGCTCACCATGTGTGGGGAGCTGGCGGGCAAGCCGCTCGAAGCGCTGGCGCTGATGGCCATCGGCATGAACCGACTCTCAATGGGGCCGTCCTCGGTCGGTCCGGTCAAGGAGATGATCCTGGGGCTCGAACTTGAGCCCATCCGCAAGTCGGTGGCGGCGGCCTTGGCGGATGGATCGGACGGCGTGGCCATGCGCGATCTGCTCAAGGAATGGGTGGACCGGCAGAACCTTCCAGTCTAAGACGCGGGCCTCCCAGCTTCTATCCAAGAGATCATGGCAACACTTCCCGCCGATAAGCTCGACGTTCTCGAAAAGCGTTTCCTCAGCATCGAGGCCGAACTGTCCTCCGGCCCCTCGGCCGAGCAATACGTCAAGCTGTCCAAGGAATATGCCGAGATGGAGCCGGTCGTGCGGCCCATCATCGCCTATCGCAAGCTGCAGAAGGAGCTCGAGGACGCGCGCGAAATGGCGGCCTCGGGCGATCCCGAACTGGCCGAGATGGCGGAGGCGGAGGCGAGCGAACTCGAGGAACGCCTCGAGACGATGACGCAGGAAATCCGCATCCTGCTCCTGCCCAAGGACGCGGCCGACGAGAAGAGCGTCATTCTCGAAGTGCGCGCAGGTACGGGCGGGGACGAGGCGGCGCTCTTCGCGGGCGACCTTTTCCGCATGTACCAGCGCTATTCGGACCTCCAGGGGTGGAAGTTCACGGTGATGGAAGAGAGCCCGGGCGAAGCGGGCGGCTACAAGGAAGCGGTGGCCAATATTTCGGGCAAGGGCGTCTATGCCCGGCTCAAGTTCGAGAGCGGCGTGCATCGCGTGCAGCGCGTGCCGGCGACCGAGGCTTCGGGCCGTATCCACACCTCGGCGGCGACCGTGGCGGTGCTGCCGGAAGTGGAAGACATCGATATCGACATCAAGGCGGAAGATATCCGCATCGACACCATGCGCTCCTCGGGCGCGGGCGGACAGCACGTCAACACCACCGACAGCGCGGTGCGCATCACGCACCTGCCGACGGGGATCGTCGTGACCTCGTCCGAAAAGAGCCAGCACCAGAACCGGGCCAATGCCATGAAGGTTTTGCGCGCGCGGCTCTTCGAGGCGCAGCGCGATGCGCGCGACAGCGCCCGCTCGGAGGCGCGGCGCGAGCAGGTGGGCTCGGGCGATCGCTCCGAGCGCATCCGCACCTATAATTTCCCGCAGGGGCGCGTGACGGACCACCGCATCAACCTCACGCTCTACAAGCTCGACAAGGTGATCGAGGGCGAGGCGCTGGACGAGCTGATCTCGGCGCTCATCACCGAGAACCAGGCGGCGCAGCTCGCCGCCATGGAAGGCATTTCCTGACTTCCCAGACGACAGGCGCGGCCTGGCGGCAGGTGCGCGACCGTTTTCGCGCGGCAGGGCTGGATACGCCCGAGCTCGACGCGCGGATTCTGGCGCAGGCGGCTTTCAGGCTCGACAGCCTCGGGCTGCTCGGAGCGGAACGCGATAGCGCGCCGGCCGAGGGACTGACGCGGCTCGACGGGTTTGCGGAGCGGCGCCTGGCGGGCGAGCCGGTGGCGCGGATCCTCGGCCAGAAGGAATTTTACGGATTGCCGTTTGGGCTCAATGCGGCAACGCTGGTGCCGCGGCCGGACACGGAATTGCTGGTGGAACTCGCTCTGGATTGGCTGGGCAAGCGCAATGGGGCGAGGCTGCTCGACCTCGGGACGGGGAGCGGGGCCATTCCGGTGGCGATCCTCGCCAATAGTCCGGGGACGACGGGGCTCGCGACCGACCTGTCCGAAGAGGCCCTTGCGGCGGCGCGGGAGAATGCGCGGCGGAACGGGGTCGACGAGCGGCTGGAGTTCCGGCAGGGCTCGTGGTTTTCGCCGATAGAAGGCGAGCAGTTCGATCTCATCGTTTCCAACCCGCCCTATATCGAAACCGACGTCATTGCCTCGCTGATGCCGGAGGTGCGCGATTTCGACCCGCTGCTGGCGCTCGATGGCGGGCCGGACGGGCTGGGGCCTTACCGGATCATTGCGGCGCAGGCGGGAGAATATCTCGTGCGCCCGGGCGCCCTGATGGTCGAGATCGGCTCGGGGCAGGGCGAGGCGGTGACCAGGATCTTTGCGGATGCGGGTTTTTCCGGCGTACGGGTCGAAAAGGACCTGGCGGGTCTTGATCGTGTGGTGATTGCGCACCAACTTTAGGGAACCGAAAGCACACGCATGCGTGAGAGAGAACATTTCGCTTGGAAAGCTCAGGCGAACAGGCTAGTTTCCCCATGCTGTCAATGACGCTTTGGCGTCTAGATGATGGTCACCCGCTCATCGGCGATGCTGCAGTTTTCCAGCGCGGACCCCGGGCAAGAGTCCCGGTTGGCCGGATGACGCGGAGCAAGTGATCTTATCGCGGCAGTGTTTGGGGACTCACACACAACGAACTTTAACCGGCCACGGCACGCCTTTGCGCCGCCCGGGTTGCGGGTTGAGTTGGCAGTTGAGCCAATCCCCCGGTGCTAGACGCTTACTGATGATCGAAGCGATACGATGAGACCGAACCAGCAGAACAACAAGAACCGTTCGCGCGGACGCAACAACAATGGCGGGCGCAAGCACGTCAACCCGCTGTCGCGCAACTATGAGAGCAATGGCCCGGACGTGAAGGTGCGCGGCAACGCTGCCCATATCGCCGAAAAATACGTCCAGCTCGCCCGCGATGCGCAGGCCTCCGGTGACTCGGTGATGGCCGAGAACTACCTGCAGCACGCCGAACACTATTTCCGCATCGTCTCGGCGGCGCAGCCGCAGGGCGTACAGCGGTCCGACCAGTTCAACGACAATTACGACGACGACGAGTTCGAGCCGCAGGAAAACAGCCGCTTTGCGGTTCCCGAGCGCATCGCCCAGCCGGCTCCGGCCGATGGCGAGACGAGCGAGGGCGAAGCTGCCGAGGCGCCGGCCGAGCCGGTGGCCGAGGAAGCAGCCGCTGCTGCCGCACCCGCCGCCGCGGAAGGCGAAGGCGAGGCTCCGCGCCGCCGCGAACGCCGCCCGCGCCGCCGCCGCTCGGCCAATGCCGATGGCACCGATCCGGCCGAAGCCGAGCAGCCCGAAATCGGGGAATTGCCGGCATTCATCACCGCCGGCGGGGCTTCGACCGCAGCGGAGTAAGCCCGCAGGGCTTTGAGATTTGGGGAAGGCCGGACCTTGGGGTTCGGCCTTTTTCGTTTGGCGAGCACCGGTCTTGCGTTGCGGCCGGCTCTCCCCGGATCGCTCCTCCCCAACGAGAGAAATCGGAGCGGGCAGCGGAACCGTGCGGCTGGGGCGCAAGCTCCTCTGCACCCTCCGCCACGCATTTCCTGCTCACGCCCTTTTGTTTGGTGCAACCACTCCTATATCTTGCGTGTTGCCTGAGCATGCCGCCTGGCGGGTGCGACGGCCACAACACTTCCGGCGACTGGACCGTGCCGAAATTTCGGGCGTTCCGGCGTGCCTCCAAAGGAGAGTTGCATGAATATTGAAAAGTATACCGAGCGGGCGCGAGGCTTCGTTCAGGCGGCGCAGACCATGGCCCTGGGCAAGGGTCATCAGCAGTTCTCGCCCCTGCATATGCTCAAGGTCCTGCTCGATGACGACCAGGGCATGGCTTCCGGCCTCATCGATCGTGCCGGTGGCAATTCCAAGGCCGCCCGCGCAGCCGTTGACGCTGCGCTCAACAAGATTCCCAGCGTTTCGGGTGATGCTTCCCAGCTCTACCTGACGCGCGAGCTTGCCCGCGTCTTCGAGACGGCCGAAAGCGCCGCCCAGAAGTCCGGCGATTCCTTCGTTACCGTCGAGCGGCTGCTGCTCGCCATGACGGTCGAGAAGGACACCGATGCAGGCAAGATACTGGCTTCGGCCGGGGTGACGCCGCAGGCGCTCAACGAAGCCATCAACGAAATCCGCAAGGGTCGCACTGCCGACTCGGCCTCGGCCGAGAGCCAGTACGATGCCTTGAAGAAATATGCGCGCGACCTGACGCAGGACGTGCGGGACGGCAAGCTCGACCCCGTGATCGGGCGTGACGAGGAAATCCGCCGCACCATCCAGGTGCTGTCGCGGCGCACCAAGAACAATCCGGTTCTGATCGGCGAGCCCGGCGTCGGCAAGACGGCGATCGCGGAGGGCCTTGCCATCCGCATCGTCAATGGCGACGTGCCCGAAAGCCTCAAGAACAAGGCGCTGCTCGCCCTCGACATGGGCGCGCTGATTGCCGGCGCGAAATATCGCGGCGAGTTCGAGGAGCGGCTCAAGGCCGTGCTCAACGAGGTGTCATCCTCGGACGGGCAGGTGATCCTTTTCATCGACGAGATGCATACCCTGGTCGGCGCCGGCAAGTCCGATGGTGCCATGGATGCGTCCAACCTCCTGAAGCCCGCCCTGGCGCGCGGCGAACTTCACTGCGTGGGCGCCACGACGCTTGATGAATACCGCAAGTATGTCGAGAAGGACGCGGCTCTGGCCCGTCGCTTCCAGCCGGTCTTCGTCAACGAGCCGACGGTGGAAGACACCATCTCGATCCTGCGCGGGCTCAAGGAAAAGTACGAGCTGCACCATGGCGTGCGGATTTCGGACTCGGCCCTGGTGAGCGCGGCGACGTTGTCGAACCGCTACATCACCGACCGGTTCCTGCCCGACAAGGCCATCGACCTCATGGACGAGGCGGCGGCGCGGCTGCGCATGGCGGTCGATTCCAAGCCCGAGGCGCTGGATGAACTCGACCGGCGCATCATGCAGCTCAAGATCGAGCGCGAGGCCTTGAAGAAGGAAACCGACGACGCCTCCAAGTCGCGGCTGACCAAGCTCGAGGCGGAACTGGCCGAGCACGAGGAAGAGGCGCAGGCGCTCTCGTCCAAGTGGCTGGCCGAGAAGGAACGCCTGGCCGGCAGCCAGAAGCTCAAGGAAGAGCTCGATACGGCGCGCAGCCAGCTCGAGAGTGCCCAGCGCACCGGCGATCTCGCCCGCGCGGGCGAGCTTGCCTATGGCGTGATCCCCGATCTCGAAAAGCGCCTCAAGGCGGCCGAAGAGAACAAGAGCGGCGAGCCGACCATGGTCGAGGAGGTGGTGACGCCGTCCGAGATCGCGCAGGTCGTGTCGCGCTGGACGGGTATTCCGGTCGACAAGATGCTCGAGGGCGAGCGCGAAAAGCTCATGCATATGGAGCTGTCTCTGGGCGCCCGCGTCATCGGCCAGGAAGAAGCGGTGATCGCGGTGTCCAAGGCCGTGCGACGTTCGCGCGCCGGGCTGCAGGACCCGAACCGGCCGATCGGCTCGTTCATGTTCCTTGGCCCCACGGGCGTCGGCAAGACCGAGCTCACCAAGGCTCTGGCGCAGTTCCTCTTCGATGACGAGACGGCCATGGTCCGGCTCGACATGAGCGAGTTCATGGAGAAGCATTCGGTGGCCCGCCTCATCGGCGCGCCTCCGGGCTATGTCGGCTACGAGGAAGGCGGCGTGCTGACCGAAGCCGTACGGCGCCGGCCCTATCAGGTCGTGCTGTTCGACGAGATCGAGAAGGCGCATCCGGACGTGTTCAACGTGCTCCTGCAGGTGCTCGATGACGGGCGGCTGACGGACGGGCAGGGGCGTACGGTCGACTTCCGCAACACGCTCATCATCATGACCTCGAACCTGGGCGCTGAATACCTGGCCCAGCTCAAGGACGGGGAATCGGTGGAGGCGGTGCGCGGCAAGGTGCTCGATGCGGTCAAGGCGGCCTTCCGGCCGGAATTCCTCAACCGTATCGACGAAATCCTGCTGTTCCACCGGCTGGAGCGCAAGCATATGGGCGCGATCGTCGATATCCAGATGAAGCGGCTCCAGGAACTGCTCAAGGAACGCGACGTGACCCTGACGCTCACGCCGGCTGCCCGCGACTGGCTGGCGCTCGAAGGGTACGACCCCGCCTATGGCGCGCGGCCCCTCAAGCGCGTGATCCAGCGCGAGATCCAGGATCAGCTGGCCGAGGAAATCCTCGCCGGCAAGGTGGCCGACGGCACCAATGTCGTGGTCGATGCCGGGGATGAGCATCTGGTGCTCAAGCCCGAAAAGGGCCCTGAAGTTACCGACGCGGCGGCTTAGTCTCCTGCCGCATTCCGTTGGGGAAGGCCGGTCGCAGGACCGGCCTTCTGCTTTTCCGGCTTGTTCTCGAGCTCATTCAGGAGTAGAACAAAAAGAGAACAACGGAGTCGCCGAAATGGCCAACAGCTTCAAGATCGACTATCTCGAACTCACCAGCGGCAATCTTGCCGAGAGCAGCCGCTTCTTCGCCGCGGCCTTCGGCTGGAACAAGATCGACTACGGGCCGGGCTATTCGGGCGTGGCCGATGCGGGGATCGATGTGGGCGTGGCGCAGGCCGAAAAGGCGCTCAACCCGCTGCTGCCGGTGATCCGCACGCAGGACCTTGAAGCGGCCCGCGCGCAGGTGGTGGCGGCTGGCGGAACCATCACCACCGAGCCCTTCGATTTCCCCGGCGGGCGACGCTTCCATTTCCGCGAGCCGGGCGGCAACGAACTGGCAGTCTGGATCGCAACGGAATAGGCTGACCTCCAAACAGCCCGGCGGGTGCCCAAGATGACCGACAGTGCCGCGACCACTGGTTCCTCCCAAGCATCCGCCACTTTTTGTCCGCCGCAATCGCGCATCTATGTGCTGGCGGCGGCGATCCTTGCCTCCTCGATGGCCTTCATCGATGGCTCGGTGCTCTCGATCGCAACCCCGGCCATCCGCGCCAACCTGGGCGCGACCCTTGCCGATGCGCAGTGGATTTCGAACGGCTACATGCTGTTCCTCGCCTCCCTCCTGCTGCTGGGCGGGGCAGCGGGCGACCGGTTCGGGCTGAAGCGGGTCTTCACCTTCGGCATCGGCCTCTTCGTCGTGGCGTCGCTGGCCTCGGCGATCGCGCCCAATCCGCAATTGCTGATTGCCGCGCGGGCTATCCAGGGGATCGGGGCGGCATTCATGGTGCCCTCGAGCCTCGCCATCATCGCCAAAGCCTATCCGCGCGACCAGCGGGGCTGGGCCATCGGCATCTGGGCCTCGGCCTCCTCGCTCACCACCATCCTGGGGCCGGTCATCGGCGGGTTCGTGCTCACCGCCTTCGGCGAATGGAGCTGGCGGCTGGTCTTTGCCATCAATCTGCCGCTCGGCATCGGGGCGCTGGTGCTGCTGTTTTCGCGCGTGCCGGACGATCCGCCGGCGGGGGATCGCAAGCTCGACGTGCTGGGCGGCGTGCTGATCACGCTGGCGCTCGGGCTTTTCGCCTTTGGGCTCACCGGCGATGGCAGCCAGAGCGTGCCCCCGGCCGGGCATGTGGCGCTGTATTGCGGCATCGGCCTGATGCTGCTCATTGCCTTTCTCGTTTGGGAGACGCGATCGCGCCAGCCGATGCTGCCGCTCGGGCTTTTCCGCAATCGCAGTTTTTCGGGCGCCAATGCGTTGACCTTTGCGCTTTATTTCTCGCTGGCGGCCATCGGCTTCTACCTGCCGATGACGATGATCGCCGGCTGGGGCCTGTCGCCGGCCGTTGCCGCCATCGCCTCGCTCCCGCTCGGCATCGCGCTCACCATCCTCTCCTCCTTCGCCGGCAAGCTTTCGGACGTCTATGGGCCGGGACCGCTGATCGCCGGTGGCGCCACGCTTGTCGCCTTGGCGTTCGCCGGGCTGGCGCTGACGGCGCCGCTGCACAATGTCTGGCTGGCCGTATTGCCGCTCAATGCGCTCATGGGCATCGGCATGGGCTTCGTGGTGTCCCCGCTCTCGACGGCGGTGATGACCTCGCTTTCGGATGCCGACAGCGGCATCGCCTCGGGCGTCAACAATGCAGTGGCGCGCGTAGCGGGGCTGCTGGCGGTGGCGCTGATGGGGAGCGTGGCGGCTCTGGTATTCAACGCCATGATGGGGGGCGCGGTCGACGGATTGTCGTTCGGTCTGCCGACTACGGAGGCGTTGCCGGCCGAAACCGAAGCGGCGCGCGTCGCGGCGACCAACGGGGCTTTTGCAGCGGTGGCCTGGACGACGGCGGTACTGTCGCTGGTTTCGGCGATCATTGCATGGGTGACGCTGGATCGGCGGCTTTAGGCGCGCGGCTGCAGATTCAGCGAGCGCGGAGCGATCTTGCGGTGGGCCGGCCTTCGTCAGGGCCGAGCGTTTTAGGGATTGGCGTTCAGCGGCGAGGCCGTCAAGGCCCGGCCTGCTTTGAGTCAGTAACGTGGCTCGTGCCGAGCAGGCCTCACCCCAGGACCCCAACCCAGCCTAGTTCGACGCCACCGTGATCGGGGCGGCGTCGCGGGTCATCAGATCGCGGATCTGGGCGACGGTCTGGGCGAATTGCTGCTGGAACTGGGACGGCAGCGACTTGTCGCGGGGGAGTTTTACGCTCAGCGGGTCGACGAAGTTGCCGTTGATGAGGATTTCGAAGTGGAGGTGCGGGCCGGTGGAGTTACCGGTCGAGCCGACATAGCCGATGATCTGGCCCTGCCGCACATAGGTGCCCGGCTGGGTAGTGTCGGCGATGCGGCTCATATGGCCGTAGCCGGTTTCGAAGCCGTTGACGTGCTTGATCATCACGTATTTGCCGTAGCCATTGGTCCAGCCGGCCTTTTCCACCACGCCATCGCCGGCCGCATAGATCGGGGTGCCGGACTTGGAGGCGAGATCGACGCCGGTATGGAGAATGCTCTTGCGGAAGATCGGGTGCACGCGCCAGCCGAAGCTCGAGCGCACGACGCCGCCGCCCTGGAGCGGGCGCCGGGTGAGGAAGCGCTTGCCGCTTTCGCCCGAAGGATCGAAGAAATCGACCTTGCCGTCATCGCTGCGGAAGCGGAACAGTTCCTTCAGGGTCGTGCCCAGGCGCAGGCCGACATAGAGCAGGTCCTGGTGGCCCGTCGCGTCGGGCGGGGTCTGCAGGATCTCGATGGAATCGCCGGGGGCGATCTTCTTGTTGAGATCGAGATCGTAGGCATACATGGCCACGATCCGCTGGATGGTGTCGTCGTCGAGGTCGTGCTTGCGGCCGGTTTCCCAGATCGAGCGATAGATCGAGGGCAGGTTCGCCACGTTGATCTCTTCGGTGTCTTCCTCGGGGAAGGTGATCTGGGGCGGTTCGGTGGCCAGCACATATTGACCGCGATCGGTCAGCGCGACAGTCGCCGCATGCCGATCCTTATCGGTGGCGTTGTCGTGGATATAGATGCTCATCCGGTAAGGGATGAGGCTTTCCGAGCTGCGCGAGGGGCCGAAGAGAATGCGCAGGCGCGCACCGGCCGGCAGGTTCGTCGAGGGATAGACGTTGCGCAGCGTGCCCGTGATCATGGCGATCATGTCGGCGGTAAAGCCGTTCTTCTTGAGCGTCTCTTCGAGCGAAGAAGGCTCGCGCAGCGTCAGCAGGCGTTCGGTGCGGCCAAGGCCCTGGCCGGGCAGGGTGGTCTTGGGCACAGCCGTGAGGTTTTCGGCCACGCCGGTGATCATGGCGTCGGTCGGGGTGGCCGAGAGCTCGTGGATGGAGGCGTCGGCCGGCGCATAGGCCAGCGCATTGGTGTCGGCCTCGACGTAGGCGCCTTCAACGGTAGTGCGCACGAAGTCGGCGGCGACCTGGTCGGAGATGGCGCGCGGGGGCGGCTGGGTCAGCGGCAGGGAGGCCAGCTTGATCGAGACTTCGCCCTCGACTTCCGCACCATATATATTGGTGCTGACATTGGTGTCCCCGTCGAGCGGCTGGGTCGCCGCGATCAGGGCCACCGGATCATAGGCCGGCACATCGTCGGATAGCGAGGTCGCGGCCGTCGCCAGGGTGGCGCGCAGGCGGCTGAACGGCTGCTTCTTGATGATGTCGCGGCCATCCACCGTTTCCTTGATCGTCGCCTCGATGGTTTCGAGCTCCGATTTCGGCTTGGCGATGGGGCGGACGCGGTTGGTCTTGATCTGGAGATTGGTCGGGCTGATCGGCTTGGGCGGGTTGGCGATCTGGAGCGCCTCATAGGCGGTCGAGAACGTATCCTGCCCCTGGAAGGAGACGAAGAGCGCGGCGCCCATAAGAAGGACACTGGTCAGGCCCGTCATCACGGTGCCAGTCAGCCAGGATATGGAGAGCTCGCGTCCGTGCGGAATATCGCCGTCGGTCGATTGGACGGTCAAAGCAGGACCGTCTTCGTACCCTGTTGCCTTGAGCAGGGCCGCGTGCCGATTTCGCTGTTGAGCGTTCAACGCGTGTCCTTAGAGAAGCCCCGAAAAGCACTACGTGCCGTGATCCATCCCGGGACGCACGACACCGGCCAAAGGCATGAACGACCCGTTAACGTCAGTCAATACCAGAGGCATTCCTCACTTCTGCGCCAAATACGGCGAAACTAGGCCCCGGAAAGGCGCCCGCCCCCATGGGGATTCATGCGCGATGGAATTTCGCGTTTGAGGAGAGCAGGATAGGTCATGCACAGGCCATGAAACTCGCGGAAGCCAGGCGGGCCGCGGCTTTGGCCGTGAAAAAATGCAAGTTATCCACCGGTGGGCCTCTTGAAAGGCGCTTTGGGGCTCCTATTTAGGTAACACGCAAGACGCTCGGTTTTCCGGGCTTTTCCGTGCCGGCCGCGAAAAATGTCAGTTTTGTCATTTTCCGCTGTTGACACCCAAACGGGTCGGCCATATAACCCCGACATCGCTGAGGCGGTGCCGACGAAAACGACGGCAACGACCGAAGCAAGCGACTGAAAACGAAAAGAAATTTTGGTTCTTCGGTTGACAGCACGAGCGACGTGAACGATTAACTCGTTCCCACAGTCTGGTGCGTTAAGAAATTCTGACAGGGCGGGGTTGCTGCCGGGTAAAGCCGGAAGTAAAGTTCTTGTCCCTTAGGGAATGCTGGAAGCTGA